>NZ_JCBANH010000008.1:0-107846 GCF_059760925.1 Achromobacter sp. 1011791174 | reverse complement strand
GGAGCGGCGGGTTGGGACGGGCGCGGGTCTCCCAGGGGGCGGCCGCGCGGACATACAATCCTGCGCATGACGACTGCCACCGATTACGACGATCTACATTGGATGCGACGCGCGCTGGACCTGGCGCGGACCGTCATGTACACGACCGCGCCCAATCCCCGGGTCGGCTGCGTCATCGTGCGCGACGGACGCGTGCTGGGCGAAGGCGCGACCCAGCCGCCGGGCGGCCCGCACGCCGAGGTATGCGCCTTGCGCGATGCCCAGGCCCGTGGCGAGACGGTGGCGGGCGCCACCCTCTATGTCACGCTGGAGCCGTGCAGCCATCACGGCCGCACCCCGCCCTGCGTGGACGCCGTGCTGGCCGCCGCGCCGGCGCGCGTGGTGGTGGCGATCGGCGACCCCAATCCCCTGGTCAACGGCCAGGGCCTGGCGCGGCTGCGCGCCGCCGGCATCGCCGTCACCACCGGCGTTTGCCAAGAGGAAGCGCTGGCGCTCAATGCGGGCTTCATCTCCCGCATGAGTCGCGGGCTGCCCTGGGTCTGGATGAAGATGGCGGCTTCGCTGGATGGCCGCAGCGCGTTGCATAACGGCATGTCGCAATGGATCACCGGCCCGCAGGCGCGCGAGGACGGCCATCGCTGGCGCGCGCGCAGCTGCGTCGTGCTGACGGGCATGGGCACGGTGCTGAAGGACGATCCGCAGCTCAACGTCCGGGGTATCGAGACGCCGCGCCAGCCACGCAAGGCGGTGGTCGATGGCGGATTCGCCATTCCCGAAACGGCGCGGCTGTTCGATGGCGCGGAAGTCATCGTCTTCACCGCCCGCGAGGATGCGGCCAAGGCGCGCCGCCTGGAACAGCGCAACGCGCGCATCGTTTGCCTGCCGGGCGAGACGGCCGGCAAGGTGGACCTGCCCGCCATGATGCGTTGGCTGGCCCGGGAGCAATTCAATGAAGTCCACGTCGAGGCCGGCGCGGGCCTGAGCGGCGCGCTGGTATCGGCGGGCTGCGTGGATGAGCTGCTGCTGTACCTGGCGCCGGTGCTGCTGGGCGACGCGGCCGGCATGGTGCGCCTGCCGCTGCTGGAACACCTGGATGGCGCCCGGCGCTACGCCTTCATCGACACGGCTGCGATCGGACCCGACCTGCGCCTGCGCGCGCGGGTCGAGGCCAGCTGGCAGCAGCTGTTGCAGCGGGTGGCCTTGCCCGATCTGAGCTGAGCGCATAGGCAAGGCCGGCCCTGAAGGACGACCCGGACAGGGTGTTGCGGCCGGCCCGGAGCTGACCGCCAGCGCGGATCAGCCCTGCGAGCGCGCGCCGCGACGCGAACGCCAGACCCACAGCGCAACACCCGCAGCGGCGGCCGCCAGCGCCAGCAGGCCGGCGGCCAGCAGGCGGCCCGGATGGTCGTGGCGCAGCCGTTCCCAGGCCTTCCAGGCCTGGACATAGTGGAACCGGGCCGCGCCCTTGAAGTCGGGTTCCGCGCATTCCTGGCCGAAGCTGCCGCTGAATGGCACGACGGCGCCGGTTTCCACATAGCGCCGGTACATTTTCGCCGCGACGTCCGGCGCGTCGTTGATGACGAAGCGCGTGCCCTGGCACAGCACCGCCGCGTAAGCCTGCGAGCGCGCCGGCAGTTCGTCGGCCGCCTTCATCATGTGGCTGGCGGCGATCTGCCGGTAGTGGAAGCGGGCATAGGGCCGCGCTTCGCTGGCGGCGTAGCGCTCGCGCTCCTGCTGCGTGACATAGGGACCGGGCAGGGCGGCCTCGGCGCGTTGCGCGGGCGTGGCGGGAATCGCGTTGCCATGCTCTTGCGTCCACAGGAAGTAGTTGCGGCCCGCGCCATAGGTATAGCTGCCGTCATAGACCGCGTAGTCGGGATCTTCTTCGTAGCCCATGATCTCCATGCCATGGCGACGGGCCATCAGCCCGGCCTGGTGCCAGGCCTGCGCCCGTCCGGTGCGGCCCCAGCCATTGCCGGCTTCGCGCAGGGCCGCCGCATAGGCGGCAGCCTGGCTGCGTGATTCGTCGTTCTCCAGCTTCGCCACGCCTGCCGCGTCATAGCGCATGCGGGCAAAGCGCGGATCGGCCTCGGCGGGGAAATAGGGCACCGCCTGGTCGATCATGCCCTCGCGCACCATGCGCCGCGCCAGCAGCAGGCGCAGGCGGTCAGCGGTCGGGACGGGATGCTGCCGGGCCCAGCCGTAGTAGTCGTCGCCGTCCTTCAGGTCGAACACCTTGGGTCGGGCGGGGGCGGGCGTGGCGGGCGCCTGCGCGTCCACGTACTGTTTGAGTTCGTCCAGCGTCAGCACGCGTTCGGCGACATAGGCGGCGTCGTTCCAGTAGGGCGTCATCGGCCAGCCCTCTTCTTCGGCGGGCCGCGCCGCGTCCAGCGGGCCGCCCGCCCGCAGCAACTGGTCCAGCGCTTCGACATATTGGCCGCGCGACAGGGTCAGCACGCCCTGTTCGGCCCGCAGGCGTCCCGCGCTGTCGGCGTCGAGGCTGCCATCGGCGCGCGGGAACGCGGCGGCGGCGCGGGCATAGGCCTGCGCGGCCTGGACCGAGTCGCCCTGGCGCAGCGCCAGCTTGGCGCGCACCCACCAGGCCAGCGCCGTGTCCAGCCGGCTGGCCAGCGATTGCGCCAGGTCGTAGCGGCCGATGCGATAGGCCAGGGCGGCGACGCGGTCGGCGTTGGCCACCTGCCGTACGTCCAGCGCCTGCAGGGCCGATACCAGGGACTTGAGCGTGGGATTGGGCTCGACATTGGGCGCGCCGCGCGCCGAATCGGCCAGGCCGGGCTGGCCGGTGGCGTCGAAATTGGCGTAGGCATCGAAAGCGCTGTCGGGCTGGCCATCGACGATGTCGCCGAGCCGGGCCAGCGCATAGGACACCAACAACCCTTGCGAGACGGGATCGTCGATCAAGGCGCGGGCGCGTTCGGGCTTGCCCAGCGCCCAGCTGGCCAGCAGGCGCAGCGACGCATGGCCGCTGGACGAGCCGCGCGCCGCCTGTTCGGCGTACAGGCGGATGGCCTGCTTGAGCGCGGCCGCGGGAACCGCGTCCATGCAGGGGGTGTCGTTCAGGAGATCAATATAGCTGCACTCGCCTTGCGCGCCGGTCAGCAGCAGGCGCGCCTGCTGGCCGTAGCTGGCGACGGCCAGGCCCAGCGGATCCGGCGCACCGGCGCGGGCCAGTTCGCGGGCGTGTTCGTAGGCCTTGGCGGTTTGTGCCCGCGCGGCGGCATCGTCGTGGACGGCGTTGGAGATGTCCCCGATATCAGCCAGCATGTACGACGCCCACACGCTGCGTGCGACAGACTGCGCGGCCGGCAGCGCCAGGATGGCCTGGAAGCGTCGCTGCGCCCGCGCCAGCCGCTGTTCGCCGAGCTCGCCCGGTTCGCGCTGTGCCAGCAGGTAGTCCACCGCGCCGGCGGCATACAGGCGCGCGGCTTCCGGGACGCCAGCGCCGGCGGCGTAGGCCGCGTCGCCGTCTGCCTGCGCGCGCATCTTGCGGATGGCGTTGCGCTGAGTCGTGTCCAGTTCTGGATCGTCGTCTTCCGGTATGTATGCCTGCGGCGGCTGATAGTACGGATCGGTATCGCGGGCCCGCAGCGCGTCGGTGGCTGGCGTCAGCCGCGCCGCCTCGTAGCGGAACGAGTTGGACGGCGTGGCGTGCAGCGTGCCGCCGCGGTCGTCCAGCAGTTGCGCGGGGAAGTCGGGGCCGCAGGCAATGACCACGCCGGCGCCGATGAGGCCGGCAAACAGGAGCGCCTTTGCGAGTTTCTTAGGGTTGGACATGGAGGTTGGTCGGTTCGTGTTCACAGCGTATCCAGCCGATGTTGCGTTGGGCGCCGGCGTGCAGCAGGCCTTCCTGCGCGCGACGCAGGTAGATGCCTAGTCCGTCGCGTTCCAGCGTGTAGCCGTTGATGCCGTCGGCGGCGGCGCAGGCGCCGTCCAGCCGCACGGCGAAGGGGAGCGCGGCGTCGGCATCGCCGGCGTTCGCGAGTATGAGGTCGCGCGCGCCGCCGGCGGCGGCCTGCGCGCTGACGGACAGCGCCGGACGCAGCGGCTGGCGCGCCAGCACGGCGCGCCACGTCGGCAGGCTCCAGGCGCGCGCGTCGACACGGGTCGGCAGCCGGAACCAGACGATGCCGGCCAGGCCGGGCGGGCGCCGGTCTTCGATGCGGGAGACAAAGGCCGCCATGTCGGCGGGCGTCACGAGCAGCTCCGCCGAGCGTCCGCCAGGCATGAGCGCGGGTTGCTCGCTTTCGACCGCTGCGATCCTGCCCTCGTCGTCCCAGGCGACGCGACTGCCGTAGGCGGGCAGGGCCACGCGCCAGGGCTTGCGGGTCTGCGCCGCGTAGGCGTCCAGCCAGGCCTGCGCGCGCTTGGCATCGAACAGTCCGCGCGTCGGACTGAGCACGGCATGGACCTGCAGCACGCTTTCGTCGGGGATGGCGAGCAGGGCGGCGAGCGCGGGACTGTCCAGCCAGGTCGGCAGGGCGGTGATGGACAGGGGGATGGACGGATCCAGGCGCGCCCGCAGGCCGGCAAGGAAGCGCGTGTACGCCGGCAGCTTGGAGGTGGCGCAGTCGTAGTCGATTTCCACGCCCGCCAGCGCGATGCCGGCCCGTTGCCACGAATCGCGCAAGGCCGCGATGCGCGCATGGATCTCGGCGTCGCGCAAACCGTCCACGCGGCCGTCGAAGCGCAGCACCATGATGGCGGGCCGGCCGGCGGCGGCCAGGGCCGGCAGGGCGGGCGTCGCGTCGGACCACTTGCCGTCCGGGGCCACGTCGGCGGCCAGCACGCGCCAGGCCCGCACCAGATCGGCGCTGTCAGTCATCGCGGCAGTCACGGCCGGCGTCCAGCGGCGTTGCCAGACATAGGCATCGTTGTCCAAGGCCGGATCGGTCTTGCCGCAAGCCGCCACGAGGACGCTGCACAGGACGACGGCAACGCAGCCATGCGCCGCGTGGGCGGCAGGCAGGTACCGGCGAACCACGTTTCGCAGGCGGGATGGCATGGGCGGCTGATGCTGCTTCGGAGATGGGCGCGATTGCGCAAAGCCGTGATTCTAGCGCCGCAGGCAATCCTTGCGCGCGGCATGGGTATTAGCACTCCGCCGGGCCGGCTGCCAGATGTCCGCGAATCATTCAGCATCCCCGCGCCTCGCATTTCTGACGCGTTCTTGAAGTGTTCTTGGCGTGCTTTTCACAGACGGCGTTTGATATTTTTTGCAAGGTCGCGGCAAATGAATTGCCACAAAACGGTCAATTGGGCTTAGCATAGGTGCATGACTTGGCGCCACGCCCGCGGTTCGTACCGTTCTCAGCCACGCGCCCTCGTCACACCTAGGATTCGCGTGCTGTCTGATTGGCGCTTTTTCACGCCGCATCGGCACGCCGCTGAACGAAGCCGCAGCGCGACGTTCAGGCCGCTCGCCGCGATCGCATGGCGGGCCTTGCGGGACCGACATCTCCCGCACATAAGAATCCATGGGATATCGCTCATCCCTTCAAATCATTGCCGACCATTTCGTATGCGGCCGCGTTTTGCGCGCGTACTACGGCGATATGCTGAAGCCGATCGAGTGAACTTATTCACCGAAGTTGCATTCCCTGACGGAACTAGTGTCCAAAGGGTGCAGCCTAATTGGAAAGGACCCCGATACGCCTCATGGCCGATGTGTGGCGAAAGCAACATACGGCTACGCTGAAAATGCTTATCGCGAGTTTGTATTGCAATACGGAAGTATTGCGATGGCACTGAGGCACAATGGGGACAAGTCGGGTCGTAATGGCTTTTTCGCGTGTTGTAGGAGGTTTCCGTGCAAAACATCGTCGAAGGCTTCAAGTCGCAGTATGCAAGAGAGCAGGAGTCAGAGCTCTCCCTCGAGGAATATCTGAACCTGGCCAAGAGCGATCCCATGGCATACGCCAGTCCCGCCGAGCGCATGCTCGCGGCGATCGGCGAGCCCGAGGTCGTGGATACGCGCAACGACCCGCGCCTTTCCCGCTTGTTTTCCAACCGGACCATCCGGCGCTATCCAGCGTTCCAGGAGTTCTACGGCATGGAGGACGTGATCGGGCAGATCGTCGCGTTCTTCAAGCATGCCGCGCAGGGACTGGAAGAGCGCAAGCAGATCCTCTATCTGCTCGGCCCCGTGGGCGGCGGCAAGTCGTCCATCGCCGAGCGGCTCAAGGTGCTGATGGAGCGCTTCCCCATCTACGCGCTGAAGGGCTCGCCCGTCAACGAGTCGCCGCTGGGCCTGTTCCATCCGGAACGCTTCGGCGAGACGCTGGAAAAGGAATACGGCATTCCGCGCCGCTACCTCACCGGCATCATGTCGCCGTGGGCCGTCAAGCGCCTGAAGGAATTCGACGGCGACATCTCGCAGTTCCGCGTCGTGCGCCTCAATCCCTCGGTGTTGCGCCAGGTGGCCATCGCCAAGACCGAGCCGGGCGACGAGAACAACCAGGACATCTCGTCCCTGGTCGGCAAGGTGGACATCCGCAAGCTCGATCGCCATTCGCAGGACGATCCCGACGCCTACAGCTACTCGGGCGGGCTGTGCCTGGCCAACCAGGGGTTGCTTGAGTTCGTGGAAATGTTCAAGGCGCCGATCAAGATGCTGCATCCGCTCTTGACGGCCACGCAGGAAGGCAACTTCAAGGGCACCGAGGGCTTCTCGGCCATCCCGTTCAACGGCTGCATCCTGGCGCACTCGAACGAATCGGAATGGCAGACCTTCCGCAACAACAAGCACAACGAGGCCTTCCTCGACCGTATCTACATCGTCAAGGTCCCGTACTGCCTGCAGGTGTCGGAAGAGGTTCGCATCTACGAGAAGCTGCTGCATCACAGCTCGCTGTCGACGGCGCCCTGCGCGCCGGGAACGCTGGACATGATGGCGCAGTTCTCGGTGCTGACGCGGCTGAAGGAACCGGAAAATTCCAGCATCTATTCGAAGCTGCGCGTCTATGACGGCGAAAGCCTGAAGGACGTGGATCCGAAGGCCAAGGCCTTGCAGGAGTACAAGGACTACGCCGGCACGGATGAAGGCATGACCGGCGTGTCCACGCGCTTCGCCTACAAGATCCTGTCCAGCGTCTTCAACTACGACCAGACCGAGGTCGCCGCGAACCCGGTGCACCTGATGTATGTGCTCGAGCAGCGCATCGGCCGCGAGGACTATCCCGACGAGGTCCGCCGGCGCTATCTCGAATTCATCAAGGGCTACCTGGCGCCGCGCTACGCCGAGTTCATCGGCAAGGAGATTCAGACCGCCTACCTGGAGTCCTACTCCGAGTACGGCCAGAACATCTTCGACCGCTACGTGACCTTCGCCGACTGCTGGATCCAGGACGAGGAATTCCGCGACCCGGAAACCGGCGAGAGCTTCGATCGCAGCGCCTTGAACGATGAGCTGGAAAAGATCGAGAAACCGGCCGGCATCGCCAACCCGAAGGATTTCCGCAACGAGATCGTCAACTTCGTGCTGCGCGCCCGCGCCAACAACAACGGCCGCAATCCGACCTGGACCAGCTATGAAAAGCTGCGCGAAGTGATCGAGAAGAAGATGTTCTCGAACACGGAAGACCTGCTGCCGGTGATCTCGTTCAACGCCAAGGCATCGGCCGAGGACAAGTCCAAGCATCAGAGTTTCGTCGACCGGATGGTCGAGAAGGGATACACGGAGAAGCAGGTCCGACTGCTGTGCGAGTGGTACCTCCGTGTGAGGAAGTCTTCCTGAGCGAGGTGAATCATGAATTCACTGATCGATCGCCGTCTTAACGGGCGCAACAAGAGCGCCGTCAACCGGGAACGTTTTCTCCGGCGCTACAAGGATCAGATCCGCAAGGCGGTGCATGGCATGATCCGCGACCGCTCGATCCAGGACATGGATCAGGGCGGCGAGGTCAACCTGCCCGCGCGCGACATCTCCGAGCCTACCTTCCATCACGGGCAGGGCGGCGACCGCGAGATGGTGCATCCCGGCAACCGCGAGTTCGCCAAGGGAGACACCTTCGACCGGCCGCAGGGAGGCGGGCAGGGGCAGGGAGGATCCGAGCCCGGCGAGGGCGAGGCGGTCGATCAGTTCACCTTCAGCCTGTCGCGCGCTGAATTCCTGAACCTGTTCTTCGAAGACCTGGAACTTCCCAACCTGGCGCGCAACCAATTGGGCGAGGTCAGCCAGCGCAAGTGGCAGCGCGCGGGCTACACGACCTCGGGCTCGCCCAGCATGCTGAGCATCAGCCGCACGCTCAAGTCATCGCTGGCGCGCCGCGTGGCGCTGAGCGTCAAGGCGCGCGCGGACCTGGAAGACGCCGAGGAACGCCTGGCCAAGGCCCTGGCCGCTGGCGCGGGCGCCGACGAGATCCGCGCGCTGGAGCAGGACGTGGAGGACTGCCGCGAGCGCCTTGCGCGCGTGCCCTTCCTGGACGACCTGGACCTGCGCTACCGCAACCGGGTATCGGTCTCGATTCCGATGGCGCGCGCCGTCATGTTCTGCCTGATGGACGTGTCCGGCTCGATGGACGAAGGCAAGAAGGATCTGGCCAAGCGCTTCTTCACGCTGCTGTACCTGTTCCTGTCGCGCAAGTACGAGCACGTCGATCTGGTGTTCATCCGCCATACCGACAACGCCGAGGAAGTAGACGAACGCACCTTCTTCTACGACCCGAAGAGCGGCGGCACCATCGTGCTGTCGGCGCTGGAGCTGATGCGCGAGATCCTGGAAAAGCGCTACCCGCCCAGCGCTTGGAACGTCTACGCGGCCCAGGCCAGCGACGGCGATTCATTCGGCGCCGACGCGGGCAAGAGCGCGCGCTTCCTGGCCGAGCACCTGCTGCCGGCCACGCGCTACTTCGCCTATATCGAGGTGCCAGACTCGCAGGAGGCGCGTAAGAGCAGCCTGTGGGCCGAGTACGAACAGAAGCTGGAGCCGCATTTCGTGATGCGGCGGATCTGCGATCGCGGGGAGATCTACCCCGTGTTCCATGACCTGTTCAAGAAGGAAACGGTATGAATGCCATCGCGGGTGCACTCGTGGAGCCGGATGCGGCCGGAGGCTCTCGGCCGATCTCGCAGGGCTCCGAATGGACGTTCGAGTTGCTGCAGTCCTATGACGACGCGATCGCGCAGGTCGCGCGCGAGTACGGGCTGGACACCTACCCGAACCAGATCGAGGTCATCACCTCGGAGCAGATGCTTGATGCCTATGCCTCGGCGGGCCTGCCTATCGGTTATTCGCACTGGTCCTACGGCAAGGAATTCATCCGCAACGAGCAGTTCTACCGGCGCGGCATGCAGGGACTGGCCTATGAGATCGTGATCAATTCCAATCCCTGCATCTCGTATCTCATGGAAGAAAACTCCATGACGATGCAGGCGCTGGTGATCGCGCACGCCTGCTACGGCCACAACTCCTTCTTCAAGGGCAACTATCTGTTCCGCCAGTGGACCGACGCCGACGGCGTGCTGGACTACCTGGTGTTCGCGCGCAAGTACGTCATGTCCTGCGAGGACCGCTACGGCATCGACGCGGTCGAGGCCGTGCTGGATTCCTGCCATGCGCTGTCGCACCACGGGGTCGACCGCTACAAGCGGCCCACGCCGATCTCGTACAAGGAAGAGGCGGCGCGCCAGGCCGAGCGGCAGGAGCATGCGCGGTTGCAGTACAACGACCTGTGGCGCACGCTGCCGCGCCTGGAAGAGGACAAGGACACGCACAGCCAGTCCTCGACCTTCCCGCCCGAGCCTGAAGAGAACCTGCTGTACTTCATCGAAAAGTACTCGCCCAAGCTCGCGCCCTGGCAGAAGGAGCTGGTGCGGATCGTGCGCAAGATCGCGCAGTACTTCTATCCGCAGACCCAGACCAAGGTCATGAACGAGGGCTGGGCCACGTTCTGGCACTACACCATCCTGAACCGCCTGCACGAGAAGGGGCTGGTCAACGACGGCTTCATGATGGAGTTCCTGCAGAGCCATACCAACGTGGTCAGCCAGCGCGGCTTCGACGAGCGCGGCTACGGCGGCATCAATCCGTATGCGCTGGGATTCGCGATGATGTCGGACATCCGCCGCATCTGCGAGGCGCCCACGCCGGAAGACCGCCGCTGGTTCCCCGACATCGCCGGCGGCGACTGGCTGAAGACGCTGGACTTCGCCATGCGCAACTTCAAGGATGAGTCCTTCATCTCGCAGTACCTGTCGCCCAAGCTGATCCGCGAGTTCCGCTTCTTCGCCATCTCGGATCACCAGGCCAATCCCAAGCTGGAAGTGGCCGCGATCCATGACGACGAGGGCTATCGCGACATCCGCCGCCTGCTGGCCGCGCAGCACAACCGCGACAACCTGGTGCCCGATGTGCAGGTGGTGCGCTTCAACCGCGACACCGACCGCTCGCTGGTGCTGCGCCACCTGAAGAGCCGGGGCCGTCCCCTGGCCGGCGACGACGCCGAGCAGGTGATGAAGCACCTGGCCCGGCTGTGGGGCTTCAAGGTCCGGCTCGAAGAGACCGAGCCGGACGGCACGGTCAGCGCCTACCGCGAGCAGGAGGCGCCGCAAGCGGCGGCCTGAACCGGCTGGCCGGACGGGGGGGGCGCCTTTGGCGTCCCCTTTTTCTTTCCCGACGTGCGGCTTTCCCGGCAATCTGCTAGAATCGCGGATTCGCATTTTCAGCAATGCGGCGTCCCTAGGACGATCAGGACAGGTGGCCGAGTGGTTGAAGGCGCACGCCTGGAAAGCGTGTATACGTCAAAAGCGTATCGGGGGTTCGAATCCCCCTCTGTCCGCCAAGATTTCTCAATTAAATCAATGCTTGGGCTGGTTGGCTGTCATTTTTTGGGGTGTTTTGGTGCCCTTTAGGCACCGGAATGACAACAGAATGGCCGCATCATTCGGTGCGCTTCGCCCTTTCCTGTGGTGGCGCTTTTCCCCCGAACTTATGCTCCACCCGCTCGCCGGCTGACGGATCAGCTGCAGGCATCCATTTGCCGTAAATCCTGGCGATCATTGTCCAGTCTCGGTGCCCCATCTGTTTCGCCACCCACATCGGACTTTCTCCTGACGAAAGTAACATGCTGGCGTAGGTATCCGTGTTTGATAGGGCCGCCGGTATCTGACCTTGGCAAGTTTCAGGATGCGGATCCACTCATCCCGGAGTTGTTGATCTCCGGTCCATCGCTTACGCAGACGCGGGTGTACAAATTGGCATCGCCAGATGCCTGGGTGTGCGGCTCTTGGGCTTTGAGCGCGCCGAGCGCCCGGGACAGCAGCTTGACCTCGCGTCGGCTCGCCCGCGCCGAGTGGGCAGCATACGGAGGGATGCGCAATGCGCAAATACAGGACGATGGCCTGCGGGCTGATGTTGATTTGAGCCTGGGCGCCAGCGGCTGCACGTCGGTGCCGCCTGCCCCGCCTCTGGCCGTGGAGCGTCCAAAGTCGGTGCCGGCGTGGATCATGGAACCGGCGCCGAACTTGATCCCGCTGCTCGATCGGATTGTTTCGCCCTCAGGTAAGGAATCCGGCGGGTGACGGCACAGCTGGAAGCCTGCCAAGCGCGTATGAGGTGAACTGTAGCGGTTAGAATTTGTCTCGATTTCAACCTGTCAGAGACATATCCCCGTGAATAAGATTCGTAGAGGATTGATTTTGGGTGCAGGCTATGCCGGTATTATCGGTGCCGCTCCGTTTATTCCCGCAAGAGCGTCAACGCTGCGAATTAAGCCGCCTGGATTTGACTATATTCCTGGAGATATCCTGGACTGCGATAGGCCGGGGTTTGCACTGCACAATATCGATCTGCTACGCGTTTTTATGGCGCGTCATCGTGCCGTACTTCCGCAGCGCGAGATCTTCATAGACCCGGTCTCGGGCAGAGATGACAATCCCGGAACGCGCGATAAGCCACTCAAGTCGCTGAAAAATGCAGAGCCGGAAAGAGGGGGAACCCTTTGGCTTAGAGCTGGGACATATACGGAGCATTTCAAACTCAGTTTCGGCGGTGGTGCAAAGCCGCTTCTGGTTCGCGCAGTCGATGGCCCGGGAACAGTCGTGTGGCGTTCGCCTGGCACTCAGCCGTCTGAAATGTCTTGGCGAAAATCGGGAGATGGATATAGCTCTACTCCTACCGGCCTTCAGCGGGCGATGCACATTATCTACCGCGCTGGGGACGAAGAAGTGCAGTTGCGGTGGTGTAAGACGATCGATCAACTGTCACAGGCGCAATCGGGGTGGACACAAGATCATGCAACCAAGCGTCTGTCCTTGCGCCACGCCGGACGTGATTTCACGCAACCGTCAGAAATCGACCGACTGGAAATCATGTATGAGCGCGACGTCGACAACTATGTGAGTCGTGCCGTACTGTTCTTGGAAAACATCACGTTCCGGGGGAATACGCAGGTCCAATTCATAGACTCTGAAGTCTACGGCCGTGGTTGCAGGTTCGAATATCTTGGCTATCACAACGTCCACGTTGCTGGTTCCACGGCGTTCTGGCAGAGATGCTCGTCCGAATACAGCCTGGGCGGGGATGGGTTCAACTACTACGACGGCAAGGAAACGAAGGCGCCATCCTACGCGCTGGAGATCGACTGCGTAGGACGGCGAAACGGCGTGCCGGAATATCGAGATTTTGACGGCAGCCGTAACAAGCAGGGTAGCAGTGGCCACCAGCGCAGTGTTATTTGCCGGATCAATGGCGTCTATGGCGGCAACTACGGACAGAGCATTGCAGACACAGGCGTGGAAAGCCGCACATGGATGGTTGGATCGCTGCTTGGGGATCCATATTCGGCCCCCGCCGATGTGGAACCAACATCGCATTGCGGCTTGTGGCTTGAGAATTCTGCATGGCTGGATACCGTCTCGGCCGGAGGCCCAGAATCTGCATACGGCCTATGGCTGGAGCGCGGCTACACTTCGATGAACGACTGCGTGTTTCAGGGCAAGCTGGCCAACGTGGGCGGCGGTGGCAAGCTGTCCTACTTTGACCCAACGTTCACGAGACTTGCAGGGGAGCAGCGGTAGAGGCCAGTATAGGGGTACGGTCAGCGCGTGGCCCAAGCCCTTGAACTCATGCGAGTTCAGGGGCTCTTTGCTTGCGGCGCGCCTTGAAGTCCCGCATGAAAAATCCAGCGCCTGGGCGCAGGATCGACTCGCGCCAGACCCATGCAAGCCCTATATTGGCGGGCAAGTCTGACCGTCAGGCTTGACCATCAACCTGACACCGACGCATCGGCGCTGCGGCCGGTTACTAGCCAACTACTAGCCAACAGTTCCGCTTCCTCAGAACCCGGAGCCATCCTCATGCCCTTCACGCCCAAGCTCGCGCGCCTTGCCCTGTCGCTATGCGCCGCCGCCCTGATGGCCGGCTGCGTGACCAACTCCGCATCCCGCGCCTGCGCGCCCAACGAGACGAACATGGTCAACGACCAGATATTCCTGGGCACCGACACCCCGTCCGGCCCGGTGTCGCCGCAGGAATGGACGTCCTTCCTGGCCGAGTCCGTGACGCCGCGCTTTCCGCAGGGGCTGACGGTCTGGCAGGCGTCCGGCCAGTGGCGCGGCAACGACGGCGCGATCGTGCGCGAGCCGTCCTATGTGCTGAACCTGGTGCATCCGGGCGATGTTGCCAGCGAGGCGGCGGTGCGCGACATTCGGACGGAGTATCAGACGCGCTTCCGGCAGGAGGCGACGTTGCGGGTGCGGCAGGCGGCCTGCGTGTCGTTCTGAGTTCCGGCGGTCCGTGTGGTGACAGGCCCGTGACGGCCTTGGCGGATGTCACGTCCGCGCAGCATGCGGCTGTCATCATCGCGGATCTCGTTCGATCTTCCTGTTGATACTCATGACCCCTACGCTGACTCGCCGGCCTTCCCTGTTTCCATTTCCGGGCGCGCGCCTGATCGCCGTGGCGCTGCTGCCGCTGGCGCTGGCCGCCTGCAATGGCGGCAGCGACGACGACGAACCGGCGGCGCAGCCCGCGCCGGTGCCCGAGACGCCGGCGCCGCCCAAGCCGGAAACGCCGGCAAAGAACCAGGCGTACCTGAAAGCGAAGCCGGGCGATGTGATCAAGGTCCGTATCGAAGAGCTGAATCCCACGCAGGCCGCCATCGGCTACGACCAGATCTACTACAAGCTGGGCCGCTGGCAAGGCGATTTCGCCCGTCCCACCTGGGCCGGCGATACCGCCAACCAGATCGACTACCTGAACCGCACCGTCGGCAAGAAGTTCGACGACTATTGCGAGGACACGGGCGCGGGCAAGCGCGCGCAGCCCTTCGCCAGCATTGCCCAGGCGCAGGCGGCGCGGCTGGACAAGCCGGAGACCTTCAGCTGCCTGAACGCGCCGGGCGCGGACGCCACCGCGCTGAAGACCGTGGTGGTGGGCTGGGACGGCAAGCTGTATCTCACCGACGGTCATCACAGCTTCTCGGCGCTGCGCGAGATCTTCGACGGCGGGCCCAAGCTGCCGGTGTGGGTCAAGGTCGACGCCAACTATAGCGACATGGCCGACGCCAAGGCGTTCTGGCAACGCCTGGTCGATGAGCGCAAGGCCTGGCTGCGCGATGGCGACAATCAGCCGGTCACGGTGGACCAGCTGCCCAAGCGGCTGGGCCTGGCCAGCGCGGGCGAGGCCGGCGGCATGCAGGAAGACCGCTATCGTTCGCTGGTCTATTTCACGCGCGACATCGCCTATGCCAACGGCGGTCTGCCCGAGTTCGCCGAGTTTCTGTGGGGCGACTGGCTGCGCCGGCAGGTGGCGGCGGGCCAATTGCCCGCGTTGAGCGCCTACAAGATGATTCCGCCCGCCACGCTGGCAAGCATCCTGGCCGTCAGCAAGCTGGACAAGAATTTGCTGCCCACCGATGCGAGTGACAGCTACTCGGCCGCGGTGCGCGACGCCGCCGGCAAGATGGCGGCGCTGGCCGATGGCGACGTGGTGTTCCAGGACCGGACCGCCGCTCAGCTGGGTCGCATCGCCTGGGTGCAGAACGCCGCCAGCGGCACGCCGACCAAGAACGCGCGCGACGCGCTGGAAGAGCTGCCGCGCAACGACATCAAGGCCGTGGGCTCGCCGCCGCGCAACGGCGGCAAGCTCTGGTACGCGGCCAACTATCGCAACTGCGGCAAGCCGGCGGCCGGCACCTGCTGGGGCTGGTAAGGCCGGCGCTGGTCGCGGCGCTCAAGGGCCGCTGTGTTCGTAGTTGATGTCGAGCACGTCTTCTTCGGCCGAGATGATGCCGGGCTCGCCCGGCGCCTCGATGGCGCGGCCGCGCCGCGGCATGCCCGCGACCATGCGGCTGTTGCTCGCCAGCGGCAGGACGGTGGTGCCTGTGCGCGGGTCGACGCGGGGCGGGGGGTCGACGTCGCGGCGGGCGTCGCTGGCGTTCGGATCTGTCGTGGGCTTGAGCATGATGCGCGCTCCTGCAAACGGGCGCCGCCATGGCGGGCGGCGCGCATGGACATGAGGTTCATCTTAGGCCCGGAATGGGCGCGTGCGGCGCCTTGCGTTGTCACGGTTGCAAGCAGCCATTGCCGGGCGCGGGGCTTATAATTCGGGTCGGATCGCGCGGCCGCGATCCGCGTCTTTCCGGCCCCGGCCGGCGCCTTGATTTCCCATTCTCCTTCGCCCGATACCGCCTTGACCGAATCCGTCGCGCGTTCCGTCCATGCTGAGCTAGTCGCCGTGCTGGTCGCCGTCACCAACGGCGAGCCCAGAGTGCTGACCACGGAAGACGCGCGCGCCTTGCCGGCCGGGCCGTTCGAGCTGTCGCACCGTTCGCTGCAGGCGGGGCTGCGGGCCTGGGTCGAGGCGCAGACGCATCATCCGCTAGGCTATGTCGAGCAGCTCTACACCTTCGCCGATGGCGACCGCTCCGACGAGTCGGGCGCGCGGGTCATGTCGGTGAGCTATCTGGGCCTGACGCGCGAGGCCGGCGAGACCGGCGTCGCGCAGGTTGGCTGGCAGGACTGGTATCGCTATTTTCCCTGGGAAGACCGGCGCGCCGGCGTGCCCGCGCTGCTGGACGAGGCCATCGCGCCGCGGCTGGCTGCCTGGTGCGAGGCGGGCGCGGATCAGGCCTCGCGCGCGCGCCGCCGCCAGCGCGCGGACATCACGTTCGGCTTGAGCGGCGCGGCCTGGAACGAGGACATGGTGCTGCAGCGCTACGAGCTGCTGTTCGAGGCGGGCCTGGTGCCCGAGGCCGAGCGGCGCGGGGCTGTCGGGGGCGAGGCTTTGCCCGGCGAGCCCATGCGCCATGACCATCGTCGCATCCTGGCCACCGGCATCGCGCGGTTGCGCGCCAAGATCAAGTACCGGCCCGTCGTATTCGAGCTGATGCCGGCCCAGTTCACCCTGCTGCAATTGCAGCAGGCCGTGGAGGCGCTGGCGGGGCGAGGGCTGCACAAGCAGAATTTCCGGCGGCTGATCGAGCAGCAGGATCTGGTCGAGGAGACCGGCGACATGGCCTCGGGCACCGCCGGCAGGCCGGCCAAGCTGTTCCGGTTTCGCCGCGACGTGCTACTGGAACGAGCCATCGCGGGCAGCAAGCTGCCGCTGTCCAGAGGGCCGCGCGAGGCTTGACAAAGATTATGCTCATGCCTAGCATAAGTGGCACGCGATCAGGCGTGCCTTTTTTTGACTCAAAAATACTCATTATGAGCATAAATACTGAAGCCCTCGCAGCGACCGACCGCCTGCCCGTTCCGCCGCTGCCGGACGTAATGCTGGAGCCTGTGGTGCGCGCCGCGCTGCTCGAGGACCTGGGTCGCGCGGGAGACTTGACGACGGATGCCATCGTGCCCGCCGACGCCCAGGCGGAAACGCGCCTGGTGGCGCGCCAGGAGGGCGTGCTGGCCGGGCTGGACCTGGCGCGGCTGGCGTTCCGCGCGCTGGATCCCGCGATCCGCTTCAGCGTGTCGCGCGCGGATGGCAGCCTGCTGGAACCCGGCGCGGAGATCGCGCGCATCCAGGGCGGCGCCCGCGCCATGCTGACGGCCGAGCGCGTGGCGCTGAACTTCCTGTGCCACCTGAGCGGCGTCGCCACCGCCACCGCATCGATCGCGCGGGCCGTGGCGCCTTATGGCGCGCGCGTGACCTGCACGCGCAAGACCATGCCGGGCCTGCGCGCCTTGCAGAAATACGCCGTGCGCGTGGGCGGCGGCAGCAATCATCGCTTCGGCCTGGACGACGCGGTGCTGATCAAGGACAACCACATCGCCTTCGCGGGCGGCATCGCCAATGCGGTGGCGCGGGCGCGGGCGGGCGTCGGTCACATGGTCAGGATCGAGCTGGAGGTCGACACGCTGGAGCAGCTGGAGACCGCGCTGGCGCTGGGCGTGGACGTGGTCCTGCTGGACAACATGAGCCTGGATGATCTGCGCCGCGCCGTGGCGATGGCGCGCGGCCGGGCGGTCACGGAGGCCTCGGGCCGCATCACGCCCGAGACGGCCGCCGAGATCGCGGCGACCGGGGTGGACCAGATCGCCGTGGGCTGGCTGACGCACAGCGCCAAGGTGCTGGACATCGGCCTGGACGCTTGAGCACGCAGCCGCCATTTACCTTTTTGCTTACCGGCCCGACATATCGCAGGCCCGCATCATGATCCGCCTTCTCCGCCGCCTTTCCGTCCTGTCCGCGCTGGCTCTGACCGCCTGCGGCAATTCGCCGTCTGGCGAACCGATGACCGATGCCTCCTACCCCACGCACCCCATCACCATCGTGGTGACGTTTCCGCCGGGCGGCGGCACCGACCTGCTGGCCCGCCGTATCGGCGCCAGCCTGCAGGAGCAACTGGGCCAGCCCGTGGTCGTGGAAAACCGGCCCGGCGCCAGCGGCAATATCGGCGCGCGCGCCGTGGCCGAGGCGCCGCCCGACGGCTACACGCTGCTGATGGTGAACAGTTCCTTCGCCATCAATCCCGGCGTCTATCGCAACCTGGGTTTTGATCCCAGGCGCGATTTCGCCGCCGTCATCAACGTGGCCTTCGTGCCGTCGGTGTTCGTGACGCCGGCCGCGAGCGCGCTGCGCAACCTGGACGATGCGCTGGAGGCGGCGCAGCCGGGCAAGCCGCTGCCGTTCGCGTCCTGCGGCAACGGCACGCCGCAGCATCTGGCCGGCGAGATGCTGGCGCGCGCGACCGGCGCGGCCTTGCAGCAGGTGCCGTACAAGGGTTGTGGCCCGGCCTTGACCGATGTGACGGCGGGGCAGGTGCCGCTGGGCATCGTCACCGCGTCCAGCGCCGCGCCGTTGATCGCGGCGGGCAAGCTGCGGGCGCTGGCGGTGACCTCGCCCAAGCGTTCGCCGCTGTTGCCGCAAGTCGCCACGGTGGCCGAGCAGGGCGTGAAGGACTATGCGCTGGACCAGTGGCACGGCTTGCTGGCGCCCGCCGCCACGCCGCCGGCCGTGATCGACCGCATCAATGTCGCGGTGGCGCGCATCATGCAGCGCCCGGACGTGCAGGTGGCTTTGCGCGAACAGGGGTTCACGCCCGCCACCAGCACGCCGGCCGCCTTCCAGGCCATGATCCGCGCCGACATCGACCGCTACGCGGCGCTGACCGAGGCGATCGGCCTGCGCGCCGATTGACGCGCGGCCGCGGGCTTCACTTGAGGAAGCCCGTCGATATCCAAGGCACGGTCGCGACGATCACGATGCCGACGGCGATCGAGGCCAGATAGCCCATGATCGGCCGCACGCCTTGCTCCGGCGCCACGCGGCCGATCGCGCAGGCCGCGTAGTAGCCCACGCCGAAGGGCGGCGCGAACAGGCCGATGCCCATGGACAGGATCACCACCATCGCATAGTGCACTTCGTGGATGCCCATCTGGTGGGCGATCGGAAAGAGCAGGGGGCCGAACAGCACGATGGCCGGGATGCCTTCCAGCACGCTGCCCAGGATGATGAAGGCGACGATGGATACCGCCATGAACGTCGTGGCGCCGCCGGGCAGGCCGGCCATGAGGGTCGCCAGCTGCGTCGAAAAGCCGGATTGCGTCAGGGCCCAGGCCATGGCGGTGGCCGTGCCGATGATCAGCAGGATGGCGCCCGACAGGCAGGCCGTGTCCACCAGCATGGGCATGAGCCGCTTCGCGTCGAAGCAGCGGTAGATCAGCAGTCCGACCAGCGTTGCGTAGACGATGCCGATGGTGGAGACCTCGGTGGCCGTGGCGATGCCCTCGACCACGGCGGCCCGGATCACGAAAGGCAGGGCCAGCGCGGGCAGGGCCACCACCAGCGCGCGGCCGATCTCGCGGCCCGTGGCCTTGCGCGTGGCGAAGGGCGCGACATGGCGATGGCGCCACCACACCACCAGGCACAGCATCACGCCCAGCACCAGGCCGGGCAGCAACCCGCCGATGAAGAGCGCCGTGATCGACACGCCAGTGACCGAGCCGATGGTGATCAGGACCAGGCTGGGCGGCACGGTCTCGGTCTGCGCGCCGGTGGCCGACAGCAGCGCCACCAGATCGCCGTCGCTGGCGCCGCGCTTGCGCATTTCCGGGAACAGCACCGGCGCCACCGCGGCCATGTCGGCGGCCTTGGCGCCGGAGATGCCGGACACCACGTACATGGCGCCGATCAACACATAGGACAGGCCGCCGCGCACGTGTCCGAGCAGGCTGGCCAGGAACGCGACCATGCGCTGCGCCATGCCGGCCATTTCGATGAGCACGCCCAGGAACACGAACAGCGGCACGGCCAGCAGGATCAGGTGCGACATGCCTTCGTCCATGCGCCCCACCACCACCATCATGGGCAGGTCGGTGGTCAGCGACAGGTAGCCGAACGTCGCCAGGCCGAAGGCGAAGGCGATGGGCACGCCGGCGAATACGGACCCGGCGACGATGCCGACGAAGAAGATCAGCAGGTTGGCATTGCCCAGTCCGGCCAGCGCGGGCTGCAGCGCAAGCATCAGGGCGACCACGCCGCCCACCAGCAGCAGCGCGAGGCCCGTGGTGCGCCACTGGCCATGCTCGACCAGCCGCAGCAGCGCGATCAGCGTCATCAGCGCCGTGCCCACCGGCAGCGCGGCGGCGCGCCACACGTTGGGGATCTCCAGCGCGGCGGTGGTGACATAGCGTTCCTCGGACGCGTACTCGAAGCCCGGCCCTTGCAGCATCAGCAGAAAGGCCAGCGCCGCGGCCACCGCCACCATGTCCAGCATGGCTCGCGTCGCGGGCGAGGCGCGGTTGACCAGCGCGGCCATGCGCATGTGTTCGCCGCGCCGGAACGCGATGACCGAGCCCAGCATGGCCAGCCAGAGGAACAGGATGGATGCGAGTTCGTCGGACCACACCAGCGGCGTGTGCAGGACGTAGCGGGCGACGATGCCGGAGAACAGGATGATGATCTCGGCGACCACCAGCAGGGCCGCCGGGATTTCGACCAGGTGGCCCAGCGCGCTGTCCAGCGCGACGGCCCAGGGCTGCCGGGCGCCGGCCGGCGGGCTATGGCCCGGCAGGTCCGCGGCGTGCGCCGCCGCTGCCTTCATGACAGCCTCCCGGCGGCCTGTTCGAGCAGGGCCCAGGCCTTGTCGCCGTACTTTTCCTTCCAGGATGCGTAGAAGCCGGCCTTGCGCAGCGCCTCGCGGATCGGTTCGGGCTGGGGCGTGTTGAAGGCCAGGCCCTGCTCCGCCAGCTTGGCCTGCAGCTGGTTGTTCAGCGCCAGCACGTCGGCGCGCTCGGCCATGCCGGCGGCGTTGATGTGCTTGGCCACGACTTCGCGGATGTCGGCCGGCAGCTTTTCCCAAGCACGTCGATTGCCCAGGAACCAGAAGCCGTCCCACATGTGGTTGGTCATGGAGCAGTACTTCTGCACCTCATACAGCTTGGCGGTCTGGATGATGGCCAGCGGGTTTTCCTGCGCGTCGACCACGCGGGTCTGCAGCGCGGAATAGGTTTCGTTGAAGTTGATGCTGGCGGGCGACGAACCCAGCGCCTTGAACATCGAGGTCCACAGCGGACTGACAGGCACGCGGATCTTCAGGTCGCGGAAATCGTCCGGACCCGCGATGGCGCGGTTGCTGGTCGTGACCTGGCGAAATCCGTTGTCCCAGATGCGGTCCATCACGAACAGGCCCTTGCCGTTGATCTCGCGGCGCACGTGCGCGCCCAGTTCCCCGTCCATGGCCTTCCAGACGGCGTCGTAGTCGGGAAAGGCGAAGCCCACGCCGCTGATGGAGGCGGCGGGAACCAGGGTGGACAGGATCAGTCCGGACAGGGTGAAGAACTCGACGGCCCCCGCGCGCAGCTGGCTGAGGGTGTCCGTGTCGGAGCCCAGCTGGCTGCTGGGGAACACGGCCAGTTCGAAGCGTCCGCCCGTGTCGCGCGCGATATTCTGCGCGGCTTCGTTGGCGCGCAGGTTCATGGGGTGCGACGGAGGCAGGTTGTTGGCGTACTTGTAGCGGAACTCCGGGGCCGCCAGCGCTTTCTGGAACGGCGCCAGCGCCAGCAGCGCGCCGCCTCCCGCGGCGCGCATCAGGTTGCGTCGAGTGGTATTCATGCTGTCTCCTTGGTTATGAGAGCCGGTCCGCTGTCGAGAGCGGACCGGGTAAGGCGCCGTTTCCGGCTTCTTGCTTTATCTTTGCATGAGGTCCAAAATATGGACCCAGGTACAACTCTTAAATTCATTAAATCATATTGATTCTGCTGCGTAAACCAATAGAATGGGCGTGTGATGAAAAAGAAGTCAGTTAATAAGGGTCCACAAAATGGACCAAAAAATAATATCGAAGAACAAATCCACGGAGACGATGTGGCGGAAGTGTCGACCCAGGTGGGCGGAGCGCAGGCCATCGCGCGCGCCATGCAGGTGCTGCGCGGCGTGTCGCGAGCCCGTGGCGACGGCGCCGGCTTGCTGGCCCTGACGCGCGATACCGGCCTGAGCAAGCCCACCGTGCATCGCATCCTGGCCGCGCTCGCCGCCGAAGGAATGGTCGAGCAGGAACCCGTCAGCCGGCGCTACTTCCTGGGACCGGAATGCCATGTGCTGGGCAATGTCGCCAGCGAGCGTTTCGGCATCAACCGCCTGGCGGCGCCGGTGGTGGCGCGGCTGGCGCATGAATGCGGTGATTCCGCCTTCTTTTCCATCCGGCGCGACGTGTTCGCCGTCTGCGTGCTGCGCGAGGACGGCGACTATCCGCTCAAGACCCACGTGCTGCTGCCGGGCGACCGCCATCCGCTGGGCGTGGGCGCGGGCAGCCTGGCGATCCTGGCCGCGCTGCCGGACGACGAAGTCGACGCCTGCCTGCAGGCCAACGCGGCGCTGATCGCGCGGCGCTATCCGCACTATTCGGTGCCGCTGATCCGCGCGCTGGTCGACGAGTCTCGCGAACGCGGCTACTCGGTGAACCAGGGGCTGGTGGTGCCCGGCTCCTGGGGCCTCGGCGTGCCGCTGCGCGACGAGCAGGGGCAGGTGCTGGGCGCGCTCAGCATCGCCGCCGTGGAGTCGCGCATGGACGAGGAAAGACAGTTCCAGTTGGCCAAGCTGTTGTCGCGCGAGGCCCAACGCCTGCTGGCGCAGGCCAGTCCCGGGGGGAGGGAGGCGCGCGCGCGCCCGCCTGTCCCCAAGCCCAAGCCCTGATTCCGCCGCCGGCGGGGACGGGGCTGCATCCTGAGGAGACAGCAATGAGCAAGCGCGCCGTGATTGCGGGATGGTCGCACATCCCCTTCGGCAAACTCGACGATCCGGACACCGAGAGCCTGATGGCCCGGGTGTCCGGCGCGGCCCTGGATCATGCCGGCTTCGCCGCCGAGGAAGTCGACGGCATCTACGTCGGCGTCATGAACAGCGGCTTCCAGAAACAGGACTTCCAGGGCGCGCTGGTGGCGCTGGCGCATCCCGCCCTGGCGCACGTGCCGGCGACGCGGCTGGAGAACGCCTGCGCCACCGGATCCGCGGCCCTGTACACGGCCATGGATTTCATCGAATCGGGCCGTGGGCGCGTCGCCCTGGTGGTCGGCGCCGAGAAGATGAGCGCGCGCCCGACGTCCGAGGTGGGCGATATCCTGCTCAACGCCAGCTACCGCAAGGAAGAGGCCGGCATCGAAGGCGGCTTCGCGGGCGTGTTCGGCCGCATCGCCGCTGCCTATTTCGAGCGCTATGGCGATCAGGGCGAGGCCCTGGCCCGCATCGCGGCGAAGAACCACCGCAACGGCGTGGACAACCCCTATGCGCAGATCCGCAAGGACCTGGGCTTTGAATTCTGCAACGCCGTGAGCGAGCGCAATCCCTACGTGGCCGCGCCGCTGCGCCGCACGGACTGCTCGCTGATTTCCGATGGCGCGGCCGCGCTGGTGCTGGCCGATGCGGATCTGCTGCCGGACTTGCGGCGCGCCATCGCGTTCCGCGCGCGGCAGCACGTCAACGACATCCTGCCGCTCAGCCGCCGCGACCCCATCGCATTCGAGGGTGCGGCGCGCGCCTGGCGCGCCGCGCTGGATCAGGCCGGGCTGGTGCTGGACGACCTGAGCCTGGTGGAAACGCACGACTGCTTCACTATCGCCGAACTGATCGAGTACGAGGCCATGGGCCTGACCCCGCGCGGGCAAGGCCACAAGGCGCTGCGCGAAGGCTGGGTGCAGAAGGATGGGCGTCTGCCGGTGAACCCGTCCGGCGGCCTCAAGGCCAAGGGGCATCCTGTGGGCGCCACGGGCGTGTCCATGCATGTGATGGCCTGCATGCAGCTGGCGGGCGAGGCCGCGGGCATGCAGATTCCCGGCGCGGCGCTGGCGGGCGTGTTCAACATGGGCGGCGCGGCCGTGGCCAACTACGTCAGCATCCTGGAGCGCGACAAATGAGCGGACCTGCTGCACATATGCCGGAAGGCGGCGTCGCGCCGGTATCGCGCCGGGTGATGAACCTGGCCCATTTCCTGGTGCAGGCGGCGCGCCGGCATCCTGAGCGGCACGCGCTGATCTGCGGCGAGGCGACGCTCAGCTGGCGCGAGCTGGATGGCCGCAGCGCGGCGCTGGCCCGGGCGTTGGCCGCCCATGGCGTGGGCAAGGGCGACCGCGTGCTGGTGCATTCGCGCAACAGCTTTGAATTCGTCGAAACGCTCTTCGCCACGCTGCGCCTGGGCGCCGTCTGGGTGCCGACGAACTTCCGCATCGCGCCGGACGAGGCGGCCTATCTGGCGCAGGCATCTGGCGCCAAGGTGTTCCTGTGCCAGGGCGACTATGCCGACCACGCCGAGGCCGTGGCGCGGGCCATGCCGCAGCTGGCGCTGCTGGCAAGGCTGGGGCCGGAAGGCTTCGCCGCGCCCGAGGTCGCGGACCTGATCGAGGCGCAGCGGGGCGCCGCGCCGGCCTGCGTCGATGTGGAGCATGACGATCCCTGCTGGTTCTTCTTCACGTCCGGCACCACCGGGCGGCCGAAAGCGGCGGTGCTGACGCATGGGCAGATGGCCTTCGTGATCACCAATCATCTGTGCGATCTCATGCCGGGCACGACCGAGCAGGACGTCAGCCTGGCCGTGGCGCCGCTGTCGCACGGCGCCGGCATCCATCTGCTGACCCAGGTGGCGCGCGCCGCCTGCACCGTGCTGCCGGCGTCCACGCGCTTCGACGCCGAGGAGATCTGGCAGCTGGTGGAGCGCCATCGGGTGAGCAACATGTTCACCGTGCCCACCATCGTCAAGATGCTGGTCGAACATCCGGCCGTCGACGCCTGGGATCACTCCAGCCTGCGCTACGTGATCTATGCCGGCGCGCCCATGTACCGCGAAGACCAGAAGCGCGCGCTGGAAAAGCTGGGGCCGGTGCTGGTGCAGTACTTCGGCCTGGGCGAGGTCACTGGCAACATCACCGTGCTGCCGCCGGCCCTGCATGAGGCGGCGGACGCGCCCGGCGCGCGCCTGGGCACTTGCGGCATCGAGCGCACCGGCATGCAGGTCAGCATCCAGGACGACAGCGGCCGGCAGCTGGACCCCGGCCAGCCGGGCGAGATCTGCGTATGCGGTCCGGCGGTGTTCGCGGGCTACTACGCCAATCCGCAGGCCAACGAAAAGGCCTTCCGTGACGGCTGGTTCCGCACCGGGGACCTGGGCTATATGGATGCGGAGGGCTTCGTCTATATCACCGGCCGGCAATCCGATATGTACATCTCGGGCGGCTCGAACATCTATCCGCGCGAGGTCGAGGAAAAGGTGCTGACACACCCTGCCGTGGCTGAAAGCGCGGTGCTGGGCGTACCCGATCCGACGTGGGGCGAGGCCGGCGTCATGGTCTGCGTGTTGCGAGCTGGGCATGACCTGAGCGAGGACGAATTGCTGGCCTGGATGGCGCCGCGCATGGCGCGCTACAAGCTGCCGCGCCACATCTTCTTCTGGGACGAGTTGCCGCGCTCGGGCTACGGCAAGGTCACGAAGAAGCTGGTGCGCGATGCGCTGTACGAGCGCGGCTGCCTGGACCGCGCGCCGGAGCTGGCGCGCTGATGCGTGGAAATACAGACAAGGATGTACAGATAAAAAAAGCCCTAGCGGGCAAGGAGACGCAATCATGGAGACGACGCAGGAGGCAGTGCTGGTAACAGGAGGGGCGTCGGGCATCGGCCTGGCGGTGGTTCGGGGGCTGCTGGATGCCGGACGCCGGGTGCTGGCGGCCGACCTTTCGCAGGAGCGGCTGGACGTCATGGGCGACATCGCGCCGCCCGAGAGGCTGGGGCGCGTGCGCCTGGATGTGTCGGACGAAGCGCAGGTCGTGGATGCGCTGGCGCGGCAGGAGAGCACTTTCGGGCCGATAGGCGGGCTGGTCAACAGCGCCGGCATCGGCCAGGACCTGCCGTTCCTGGACACCGAAACCGCGGCGCTGCGCCGCATGCTGGAGGTGAACCTGGTGGGGTCCTTCGTCGTGGCGCGCGAGGTCGCGCGCCGCATGCGCAAGCGCGGACATGGCTCCATCGTCAACATCACCTCGGTGTCGGGCATACGCGGCAATGCCGGACGCGCGGCCTACGGCGCGTCCAAGGGCGGGGTGGTGACGCTGACGCGCGTGATGGCGGTCGAACTGGCTGAATACGGCATTCGCGTCAACGCGGTTGCGCCGGGGCCGATCGAAACGCCGCTGGTGGGGCAGATGCATACCGAGCAGGCGCGCGCCGCCTGGCGCCGGGTGGTGCCGCAGCATCGCTATGCCGCGCCCGAAGAGCTGAATGGGACTATCGGCTGGTTGCTCGACGAGTCCAAATCCAGCTATGTTACCGGGCAGGTCATCTGCGTGGACGGCGGCTTCACCGCGGCCGGCATGTTGCCCGCCACGCACTGAGTTTGTCATTGCCCAGGTTTCATTCATTGCGCCACAAGCGCACGGAGACCAGACCATGCGATACACCACCGTGGATCGTTCGTTGCGGGGAGTACAAGCGCCGCCCCGTCCCAGAACGCTGATACACCCGGGCGCCTTCAACCCGGTCCGCATACACAGCCGCTGCGCCGGACATGGCCGCCACGTGCGGCTGCTGCTCAGGCCGGGGGCTTCCCTGTTCGACGCCATGGTCGACACGCTGGCCGGGGCCGGCATCGCCAATGCGTCCATGACCATCCTGGGCGGGGGCTTCCGTCACCTGGACTACTGCACCGCGCCGCCCGATCCGCAGCACCGGATGGTGGTGGCCTATACAGCGCCCATCTCGGCCGGCGCCGCCTATCTTATTTTCGGCAACGCCACGCTGGGCAAGACCGATGCGGGCGCGCCGCTGGTGCATTGCCACGCGGCATTCTGCGACGAGACGGGCGCGCCGCTGGGCGGACACATCGTGCCCCAGACCACCATCGTCGGCGAACGGCCGGTGCCGGTGCTGGTGACGTCACTGGAAGGCTTTGAGCTGCGTGCCACCTATGACGCCGAAACCAATCTGCGGCTATTGCAGCCCCAAGGGACGGGTGACCATGGACATGCCTGATGTCGAAAGCGGCAGCATGGGCCGCGTGGCCTACGCCCGCATCGGACCCAACGAAGACCTGGTGCAGGGCGTGGAAAAGCTCTGCCTGGTCGAGGGCTTTCGCAATGCCTTCGTGCGCGGCGCGCTGGGCAGCCTGGTGGATGCCTGCCTGTACACCCGCGATGGCGGATACCGCCATGTGTCCGGGCCGGCGGTCGAGATCGTCAGTCTCGCTGGCGAGGTGCGGGCGCAGCCGGACGGCTCGCTGACGGCGTCGCTGTCGGGCGTGGTCGCCGATCCGCAGGGGCAGGTGCACGGCGGACCGTTCGTGCCGGGCGCCAATCCCATCTGCATGACCTTCGAGGTCACGCTCGAGGAATGGCTGCCGGCAGAGGATGCGGCGGCCTAGAACCAGTAACGCGCCGCGTAGATGATCGTCATCGCGGCGCCCGTCACGATGACGAACAGGCGCACGGCCTGGGCGGGGAGCACGCGGATCAGGTAGCCGCCCAGGTATCCGCCCAGCAACGCGCCCGCCAGCATGCAGAGGGTGGCGGGCCAGTGGACCGATCCCTGCGCGATGAAGATGACGATGGCCGCCGCGGTGACGAAGGTGGCCAGCAGGTTCTTCAGCGACTTGATGGCGCGCAGGTTGCCGGGGTCGGTGATCGATATCACCGCGGTCAGGATGACGCCGAGCCCGGCGCCGAAGAAACCTCCATACACCGATGCCAGCGCGATCGGCACGACGCCGCGCGCGGCGCGGTCCTGCGCCTGCGCGCCGCGCCGGCGCGCGCTCCAGGCTTGTACTTGTGGCGCAAAGGCGAACAGCAGCGTGGCGAAGGCGATGAGCGCCGGCACCGGCAGGATGAAATAGGCCGGCGGGATCGCCAGCAGGACGAAGGCGCCCAGCGCGCCGCCCACCGTCGTCGCCACGGACAGCAGCCAGAAGCGGCGATCGGGCGCGGGCAGGTTTTCGCGGTCGGCCAGCGCGGCCAGGATGTGGCCCGGGGATATCGCCACCGCGCTGGAGGCGTTGGCGATGACGGGCGGCAGTCCGGCCGCGACCATGGCAGGGAAGGTGATGAGCGTCGCGCCGCCCGCCAGCGCATTGATGGCCCCGCCCAGTACGCCCGCGCCCGCCAGCAGCGCCGCCATGCTCCAGTCCATGCGTGCCTCCTGTTCAAACAACGTATTGGTCCATGTAATGGACTTAAATATGTCATGTGAAATTTATTATTGCCTATTATCTGCGAGGGTATAGAATGCAATCAAACAAAATATAAATTAACGGTCCATAAAATGGACCTAAATAAAGAGACTCCGGCGACGCCTTTTAGTCGCCACCGCTGTATCGCTGTCACTCCCGGGACGGCGTTCGCGGCCCAATCTCTATCCGGCCTTCCGCGTTCGCGTCCTGATCACTGGCGCGCGGCTCGTACCCGAGCTGCCGCGTATTCATCCGCATGGCCTTACCGGCCGCCGTTGAATCAGGAGGGAATCGATGGATGTGAGTTTCATGGCGTTTTCCCGTTTGGCGTTCGGGCACTGGGAAGGACAGCCGCTCTATGCGCTGGCCGACCTGGGCATCCCGCAGCGCCTGGCCCAGGCGCGCAGCTGCGCCGATCTGGCTGCCGAGCTGGGATGCCCCGCCGAAGCCTTGGAGCGCCTGCTGGATTGCGCGGTGGCGCAGAAGCTGCTGGTTTGCGAGGCCGGCCGCTACGGCAACAGTGAACTTAGCGCGCGCTTCCTGACCGAGGACAGTCCCGAGTCGCTGCTCAGCTGGATCCGCATCATGGACCGCTGGAAGCGGCCCTGGGCACAGCTGGCCGAGGCGGTGCGGCAGGGAGCGGCGGTCGACAATCAGGCCAAGTGGCTGGGCGAGGATCCGCAGTTCATGCGCGACTTCATCCTGGGCATGCACCAATTCGCCGCGCGTTCCGGACCGCAATTCGCCGAGGCGCTGAAGGACCTTCCCGTGCGCCGGCTGATCGACGTGGGCGGCGGCGCGGGCACCTACTCGATCGCGCTGTGCGCCGCGCGTCCCGAGGCGCGGGCGGAGATCCTGGACCTGGCGCCGGTGGTGGACATCACGCGCGAGACAGCGCGCGCCGCCGGCCTGGCCGAGCGCGTCACGGCGCGGGTGGCCGACTACCGCCACGACGAGTTCGGCGCGGATGCCGACGCGCTGCTGTTCTCCAACGTGCTGCACCAGGAAAGCGCCGAGGTCTGCCGCTCGATGCTGGCGCGCGCGCTGCGGGCGCTGCGCGCCGGCGGCACGTTGCTGGTACAGGGCTACTTCCTGTCGGAAGACCGGCGCGCGCCGCAGTTCACCACCCTGCACAACCTGTCGGCGCTGGCGCTGTGGGACGGCGGACGTAGCTGGACCGTGGGTGACATGCAGGCGCTGATCGCCGCGGCCGGCTTCGAGCGGCAGACCGTGCTGCGGCAGGAGAGCAGCGGCTTCTGCCTGCTGTCGGCCGCGAAGCTGTGACGCCGTTCCCATCCCCCAATCACGGAGCCAACATGTCCACGTTGACGCTGAACAATACCGAGTCCGAAGTGATCGCCTGGCTGAAGGAGAACCGCAATGCGACCGTCGAGGGCATCAAGGAAAAGAACCTGATCGAGGAACGCATTCTGGACAGCATGCAGTTCCTGGATTTCATCATGTTCCTGGGCGAACTGACCGGGCGCGACGTGTCTGGCGCGATCACCGTGGACGACCTGAAGACGGTGGACGCGATCGTGCGCTTCGTCCACGCGCAGAGCTAGCCGGGAGCGTCATGCCATGGATATCGACTACGCCAGAATCGGCCGCCTCATGACGCTGTCCAAGGGGCGCACGCACGACCCCTACGAGCGTTTCACCTGGCCCGAGCGCATTCCAGAGGACCAGCCCTGGTGCAGCGAGGATCTGCTGACCACCTACGGCACGCCCTACCAGGACCAACTGGACCCCGGCCAACGGGTGCGCCTGAGCAAATGGGAGGCGGTCAATTTCTTCAGCCTCAACGTGCACGGCATCAAGGGCGTGCTGGGCTTCGTCAGCCGTTGCATCTACGAGCCGCGCTATGCCGACGTGTCCGAGTACCTGCACGTCTTCATGGGCGAAGAGAACTTCCACATGTGGTACTTCGCCAAGGCCTGCCTGGACTACGCGGGCAAGATCTATCCGGCGATCCAGCTGCAAGGACCGGAGCAGACGGACAGCCCCGAGCTGGAGGACCTGTACATGTTCGCCAGCACGCTGATCTTCGAGGAGTTCGTCGACTACTACAACCATAAGGTCGGCACTACCGAAGGCATCACCGACATCCTCAAGCAGGTCAACTACGAGCACCACGTCGACGAATCGCGGCACGTCTCGTTCGGCCGCGAGATGGTCCCCAGACTGTACCGGCTGGCGCTGGAACGCAGCGCCGACCCTGAAGCCACGCGCGCCAACGTAGACCGCATGGTGACCAGCATGTTCCGCTATTTCATCAGCCTGATGTACAACCCGGCCGTGTATGACGATGCGGATGTTCACGGACTGCTGGGCTTTCGCAATGGTCACGCGATGCGCAACGCGCTGCGCGCGCATCCGGCCCGCAAGGCCGTGCATGAGCAGTGGTTCAAGCGCAGCGCGGCCTTTTTCAGCAAACAGGGCCTGGTCGCCGGCCTGGACCTGGCCGCGCTGTAGGAGGACCCGCCATGGCAAGCGTCCTGAGCGGACCGGCGGTCCAAGCCCTGTTCGGCGCTCGCCTGCCCGTGCTGCAGGCGGGCATGGGCGGCGTGGCGCAACCGGAACTGGCCGCGGCGGTCTGCGAGGCCGGCGGTTTCGGCATGATCGGCCTGTACCGCCATGAAGAAGGCGAGATCCGCGAACTGCTCGCGCGGACCGCGACGCTCACGTCGGCGCGTTTCGGCGTGAACTTCGTGCCATTCGTGCTGGACGCCGAGCAACTGCTCGGTCGCCTGGCCTGCCTGGCCGACCGGCCGGAACGTCCGGTGGTGACTTTCTTCGGTCTGCCGGAGGCGCGCGTGCTGCGCAGCCTGCCCGCCGGCATGGACTATGGCGCGCAGGTCGGCTCGCGGGAGGATCTGGACGCCGCGTTCGACGCGGGACTGCGTTTCGGCGTGCTGCAGACCGTCGAGGCGGGTGGCCACCATCTGGGCGCGCTGACGCGCGCGCGGGCGCTGGATCAGGCGGACCAGCTGCTGGCTGGCGGCCGGATGGTGTTCCTGAGCGGCGGCATCAGCAATGCCGCCGAGCTTCGGCTGGCGCTGGACGCCGGCTATGCCGGCGCCTTGTGCGGCACCGTGTTCGCCGCCACCGAGGAATCGGCGGCGCACGCGCGCTACAAGCAGGCGATCGTCGACGCCCGGCCGGACGACACCGTGGTCACCGACCGCTTCAGCATCGGCTGGCACACGCACCGCCACCGGGTCATCCGCAACCGCAGCTGTGACGGCGACCTGTCGGCCGGCGTCATTGGATTTGCCCACTATTTCGGAAAACGCTACCCCATCCTGCGCTACAGCGTTGCTGTGCCCACTGCCCAGACCGAGGGGCAGATCGAGGACATGGCGTTGTATTGCGGGACGTCCTGCAAGGACACGCATGCCGTCCGCACCGTGAGGCAGGTGCTGGCGGACCTGACGTCCTGAGCGCATCCACCCGAAGGAGATTGCATCGTGATTATCGAGAAGCAGTGGCACCAGGTGAAGAACGTCCTGCAGGCCAAGCTGGACAGCACATTCTCGGTCGCGCCGGACGCGACCACCGAATTCGACAGCCTGCTGGCCTTGGACGAGATCAACGCGCTCGGCTATGTGCGCAATTTCCCGCACCTGACCTGCGTCATGTGTTCGATCGAGCAAGGCGAGCTGCTGGGCTTCGCGCGCGGCCAGCGCAAGCTCGAACCCGACTTCAAGCAGTTGAATGCGGATGTGGCCCTGTTGCCCGCGACCTGCTACAAGATCTACCTGGGCCTGAAGGGCCAGCAGCTGGATGGCGCGCGGGTGGAGTCCTGCATCGCGCGCTGCTTCCGCCATGAAGACAAAGCGCTGGACAGCTACCGCGCCTTCAACTTCACCATGAAGGAATACGTGTACCTGGGCACGGCCGAGGGCGCGCAGGCGCATCTGGAGGCCGGCTACGACCGTGTGTTCTCCTTGTTCGCGCAGCTGGGCATCCGCGCCGATTGCGAGGAAGCCAACGATCCCTTCTTCGATTCCGGCAGCCCGGTGGCCCGGCTGTCGGCCTTGACGCCCACCAAGCGCGAGCTGGTGTTCGACGGACATGCCGTGTCTTCACTGAACTATCACCGCAACTATTTCGGCGAGAAGTTCGAGATCCGCCTGAACGGCGAATTCGCGCATACGAGCTGCGTGGCCTTCGGGCTGGAGCGCTGGATCTCCATGCTGAAGGACCATTTCGGCGACGCCCGCCGCGCGCTGGCCGCGTTGGAACAGGCCTAGGGGCGGGCCATGGCGCAGGCGCAGACTTTGTTTCGCTCGGGGCAGCAGTTCGAGAAGACCTGGGAGGTGGACGCCGCCGCCCTGTCCTTGAACTACGGCGGTGACATGGACGTGCTGGCCACGCCGGTCATCGTCTATTGGATCGAGTCCTATGCCACCGAGTGCATACGCCGGGCGGGCGACGGCAGTTGCCGTTCGGTCGGCCAGGCCGTGAGCGTCAAGCATGTCGCGCCCGCGTATCCGGGCAGCGCGGTGCGGCTGACGCTCACGGTGCAGGCCATGTTCGGCAACGCGCTGCGCTTCGATGCCCGCGCGGTGGCGGCGCGGGACGGCAGCCTGATCGCCACCGGCACCCATGACCGCGCCCTCATCGGGACTTGATCTCACAGTGGTGCTCGGCGCCAGGCCGGCGCAGGCGCCGGCCCGCACACGCCTGGGCAAGCCCTATCTGCCCGGCACGGCCGGGTTCGGCCTGAGCGACAGCGGCGGCGTGCAGGCCGCGCTATACGCCAACCGCAAGTACGTGGGCATCGATATCGAACGGCTCGACCGGCCGGATCTGGCGGCGCGGCGGCACCGGCTGGGCGCCTGGGTGGCGCGGCGCGACCATGTGCCGGTGGAGTTCCTGGCGGGCTGGGTCGCGCGCGAGGCCTGCGCCAAGTGCGTGGGGCTGGGCTTGCTGCATGCTCTGCCGCGCATGGCGATCGCCTGGACGCGGCAGGTCGCCGAAGGGGGCGGGGCCGTGGACATCGGGCTGGACTTCGCCGGCCGGGGCTTCGTGGCGCGCTGCGCCCGGCTGGATGGCCTGATGCTGGGGCTGTGCTATCGCGAGGACTACGGTCCGCCGAGAATCGTGCTGCTGCGCGGATAGGCGGCGGCCGCGCTCATGTGGCGGCAAGCAGCAGGCGTGTCGAGTGTTGCGCGGGCGGGGACTGGGGCTCGTTGCGGAAGACCGACATGGATTCGCGCAGATCTTGCGCCTGGTCCGACATGCTGCGCGTGGCCTCGGCGGCCTGCTCCACCAGCGCCGCGTTCTGCTGCGTGACGCTATCCATCTGCGAGATCGCGACGTTGACCTGGTCGATGCCGGTGCTCTGCTCGCGCGAGGCCGCTGCGATTTCCCCCATGATGTCCGCGACATGACGCACCGAGGCCAGGACCTCCTCCATGGTGTCGCCGGTGCCGGTGGCCAGCTCGGATCCCGTCGTCACATGCTGGCTGGAGGTTTCGATCAAGGCCTTGATCTCCTTGGCCGCCGTGGCGCTGCGCTGCGCCAGCGTGCGCACTTCCGCCGCTACGACCGCGAAGCCGCGGCCCTGTTCGCCGGCCCGGGCGGCCTCCACCGCAGCGTTCAGCGCCAGGATATTGGTCTGGAAGGCAATGCCCTCAATGACCGAGATGATTTCATGGACCTTGGCGGAACTGGCCGCGATGTCCTGCATGGTGGCGATCATGCGCCGCATGGCCTGGCCGCCGGCCTCGGCTGTCTGCGAGGCGGCCAGCGCCATCGCGCTGCCCTGTTGCGCGCTTTCGGTGTTTTGTTTCACGGCGGACGTCAGCTGTTCCATGCTGGCGGCGGTCTGCTCCAGCGACGCAGCCTGCTCCTCGGTGCGACCCGAGAGATCTGCATTGCCGCTCGCGAGCTGGGACGACGCGGTGGAAATGGCGTCGGCGGCGGTCTGGATGCGGGACACGGTCGCGCTCAGTTGCACGCGCATGGTCTCCAGCGAGGCGATCAGGCTGTTCGCGCCGCCGGCGGTGGGACGCAGGCTCAGCGTCAGGTTGCCATTGGCGATCTCGCGCGCCATTTCCTGGGCCTGCTGCGGCTCGCCGCCAAGCTGGCGCAGCACGCTGCGCGTGATCAGCCACGCCGCCAGTCCGCCCAGGGCCAGCGCCAGCGCGGTCGCGCCCAGGGTCGCCGTCTGCAGCGTGGCCGAGGCTCGCAGCGCCTCGTCGGCCGCCTCGTCGCTCAGGCGCGTTTCCAGCGCGGTCAGCGCGGCCAGCTCCTTGAGCCATGACGCCTGTGGCGCGCGGGCCTCCTGGACCAGCACGACGATGGCGCCCGCCGGGTCGCCGGCCAGCCCCAGGCTGGCGGCCTTGTCGATCAGCGGCATGGCCTTCAGCTCATCGCGCTTGACGGCTTGAAGCAGCGCCAGCTCCTCAGGCTGCGTGGTGGGATTGGACGTGAGCATCCGTTCCAGCTTGGCGTAGTCCTCGCGGTAGATCTGCTCCTGGGTCTTCAGCCGCTGCGCCTCGAAGTCTATGGCCTTGGGATCGCGCAGCAGCGCGATGTTGCGCACGGCGACCGCGCGGTCCGTCACGGCGGCGCGCATCTCGGCGGCCAGCCTGGCCTGTTCGTTGTTGACCTCGACGATGTCGATCATGCCGTCGCGCAGGATGCGCGTGTTGTAGGACTCGAGCACGGCGATGGCGCACAGCAACGCCAGCAGCATGCCAAAGCCGCCGAACAGGCGGGTGGATACCTTCAGGTTTTTCATCGTTTTCTCCGGGGCGGACGCGAGCCGCCGTCATGAGAGATAACGACAGGGGAGCCGGTGCAGTTGAGGGCTGAAGAGGTGAGACTAGTCTGATATTAAGGGCAGTCCTAGGCACTCAGGACGCGGGGGAACTGACGGAGTGCGGGGGATGCCGGCATGCGGAAGGGGCCGCCTTGCGCGGCCCCCCGCGGGTTCAGACGGTCTGGGCGTGAGCCTTGGCGTGCTGTTCGAGTTGCAGCTTGAGATCGGGCGGCAGCTTCAGCTGGCGCGCGAGCTCGTCCAGGTAGGCACGCTCCATGAAGCTTTCTTCGTCGACCACCAGCAGGCTGGCCAGGTACATCTCGGCGGCCATCTCGGGCGTGGCGGCGGCCTGGGCGACGGCCGCCGGATCCAGCGGACGCGCCAGTTCGGCTTCGAGCCAGCTGCGGTCGCGGGCGTCGGAAGAGAGCCTGGCGAGTTCGGTTTCGAGCAGGCCGCGTTCTTCGGGGCCGATATGGCCGTCGGCCTTGGCGGCGCCGATCATCGCGGTCAGCACGGCGCTGCTGTGCTGTTCGGCTTGTGGCGCGGGCAGGCGGTCCAGTGTCTGCGGCGGCGTCGCGGCGGCCCCGGCGCCCTGCTTGCGCTGCCAGTCGCCATAGGCGCGGTAGGCCAGGGCGCCCAGCGCGGCCATGCCGCCGTACATGGCGACCTTGCCGCCGATCTTGCGGGCCTTCTTGCTGCCCAGCAGCAGTCCCAGGGCGCCCGCGCCCAGCGCGCCGCCGCCCAGGCCGGTCAGGAAGGACGACCCCTTGCCCCCGGTGGCGTTCTGGACGCGCGAGCCGGCGTCGGAAAGCAGTCCCTGGCCGGACTGCAGCAGTTGATCAAGTAGTTGTCTGGCGCTCATACGGCCCCCTTCGTAGGCAGGAGAACCTGCGGAATCTGATCCGACCTGCGCGGGGCAAGGAAGTTCAGCTTGCAGTCAGTAACATGGCGCGTCGCCGCTTGCCCGGAAAGGTAGTGCTACAACGTGGCAAGGGCCGGCCCAGCCGCGCCGGCCGACTTCAGGAGATGTGTCCATGACGATCCGCGTGCGCCAGAATGCGCCCCAGACCCTGCAATTCACCGCCACGGCCGAAGGCCATGAACTGCCGCTGGCCATGCCGCAGCCGCAAGGCGAGGGCCCCGACCCGCACGATTACTTCGATACCGCGCTGGGCGGCTGCAAGGCGCTGACGCTGATGGTCTACGCGCAGCGCAAGGGGTTGCCGCTGGAATCGGTGGGCGTGGACGTGGTGCGCGATGCCAGCGAGGAACGCAAGGGGGTCTACCGCCTGACCGCCAAGCTGACGCTGCATGGCGGACTGACGGATGCCCAGATCGACGAATTGCTGGCGGTGGCGGAAAAATGTCCGATCCACAAGCTGATGACGGCGGTGGATGTGCAGGTATCGACGCTGGTGGTGTGGCCGGAATAGAGGGACAAGGATAGTCGGGACGGAGGCTGGGAACGGAATGGCGGGAATCCGCACTCAGCCGGTTTCCGGCTCGATGATTCCAGCCCATGTCCAACTCGATATCGTGGTCCGGCAGCAATCCGACGTACCGATCGCCAGATTCCCCGGTCGAGGGGGCCGGGGCGCGCGGCCAGCCCGAGCGGGTGGGGTCCATCGGGTCGCGGGCGCGGGCCTTTGCCTTCGTTGCCAAGGCCGGCTCCGCGCCGCGCGTGATGCGCGCGCAGGTGAGGCAGACAGTGCGCCTCTTGAAGTCCTCGCTTGCGATGCCGCCTCGCGCCGATCGGCTGCGCATGGCATCGCACCGGGAGCTGGTCGCGGAATGCCGGCGGCTGTTCCGTGCGTCGAGGCAGGACTACGGGGTGCCCATCGCGGGCCAGGTGGCGCGCATCGGCGCTTGCCTGGAGCGCCTTTGCGCACTGCAGGGCGATGCTTCCACCGTGACGCGGACGGCGCTGATGCACGGCGTTGTCGCGCGCGCCCTGGGCTCCAGGAACGTGGGCCAGCTCCTGCGTAGCGGCCGCGGGCTGGGCGAACACAGGACGCTCACGAGCGCGGAAGAGGATTTCAAGCGCGGCCAGCTCAAGGATGCGAAGGTGCCGGAAGCCGTGCGCCAGCGCATTGCCCAAAGCCTGGAGCGCAGGATGGGCGGGGATAGCCCGATGCTGCGCCTGATCCGGGAGTCGGTTGCGCTCCATGCGGCCGAACAGGTCGGGGCGCTGCCGACCGATCAGCTCAAAGCCCTGAACAAGGCGCTGGTAGAGGAAAACGATCAGCTGATACTGGCGGCCCGGCAGAGGAAATCAGGGGCCGTGGACGGCGGCCAGGGCTGAATGCCGCTGGCGCCGCCTGAAGGAAATGCTCAGTCTTCCATGCCCGGGACGACGGTCGAGAAACCGGCGTCCACGTGGGTGATCTCACCGGTCACGCCGGCGGCCAGGTCCGACAGTAGGAAGGCGGCGACGTTGCCCACGTCCTCGATGGTGACGTTGCGGCGCAGCGGCGCCTGGGCCTCGACGAACTTCAGGATGGCCGAGAAGTCCTTGATGCCGCTGGCGGCCAGGGTCTTGATCGGGCCGGCCGAGATGCCGTTGGCGCGGATGCCGCGCGGGCCCAGGGCGGTGGCCAGGTAGCGCACGCTGGCTTCGAGCGAGGCCTTGGCCAGGCCCATGGTGTTGTAGTTGGGAACCACGCGCTCGGCGCCCAGGTAGGTCAGCGTCAGCACCGAGGCGTTGCGGCCCTGCATCAGCGGCAGGGCGGCCTTGGCCATGGCGGGGAAGCTGTAGGCCGAAATGTCGTGCGCCACGCGGAAGGCTTCGCGCGACAGGCCGTCCAGGAAGTCGCCGGCGATGGCTTCGCGCGGGGCGAAACCGATGGAGTGCACCAGGCCGTCCAGGCCGTCCCAGTGAGCGCCCAGTTCGGCGAAGGTCGCCTCGATCTGGCTGTCCTCGGCCACGTCGCAGGGCAGCACGATCTTGCTGCCGAACTCCGCCGCGAATTCCGCCACGCGTTCCTTGAACCGGTCGCCCACATAGGTGAAGGCGAGCTCGGCGCCCTGCTGATGACAGGCGCGCGCGATGCCGTAGGCGATGGAACGGTTCGAGAGCACCCCGGTGACCAGAATGCGTTTGCCGGCGAGAAAGCCCATATTCAATCCTTTGATTTTGTCCTTCCGAAGGCCGCCATTTTAGTGGCACGCCTCACGACCGACCAGCCACACCAAACCGGGGCCGCGCCAGATCAGGGCCGCGCGGAGCCGGCTTTGCCGGTCCGCTGCGGCGCCCCTGGGGGAAGCGCGCAGCGCTCGGGGGGGACCTCTACCCCCGGGCGTTGGTGCCCGGCACGCGCAGCTGGCCGCCCACCTTCAGGGCGTTGCCCTTCAGGTTGTTGAGCGCGCGCAGCGCGTCGACCGTGGTGCCGTACTGCTTGGCCAGCGAGAACAGGGTGTCGCCCTGCCGGATCTTGTGGGTGCGGACGTTGGGGCGGGCGCTGGAGACGCGGGCCGGAGGCGTCGGCGTCGCGCGGCCATGTGGCGCGGCCTTGCTGCTGCTTGCCGGCGCGGAATCCAGCGCGCCGACGGCGGGGGCCAGCGAGGCCACCTGGATGCCGCCGGGGCCGGGGTCGCCCGGCACCAGCATGGACTGGCCGGCCGCGACCTTCTGGCGCGAGCCGATGTCATTGGTTTCGCGCAGCTTGGCCTCGCTGACGCCGAAGCGCTTGGCGATGGACGCGTAGGATTCGCCGCGGCGCGAGTGGTAGACCTTCCAGGCGCTCAGGTCGCCCTTGTAGTTGGTCAGGTTGGCGTTGAATATCTCGACGCGGTCGGCCGGCAGCAGCAGCGTGGGCGCGTGGTCGCCGCGGATGACCGGGCGGTTGAAAGAGGGATTGAGCGCCTTGAACTCGTCCAGCGGCATTTCGGCCAGCTTGGCGGCGATTTCCAGGTCGATGTCGCTGTTCTTGCGCACCGTCACGAAGTAGGGCGTGTTGCCGACCGGCGGCAGCGCCACCGCGTAGCGCTGCGGGTCGGCGATGATGTTCTTGATGGCCTGCAGCTTGGGGACGTAGTTGCGGGTCTCGTCCGGCATGGACAGGGACAGGTAGTCGGTGGGCTGGCCGGCGGCCTCGTTCTTGGCCATGGCGCGTTGCACGGAGCCTTCGCCCCAGTTGTACGAGGCCAGCGCCAGGTACCAGTCGCCCTGCATTTCGAACAGCTTTTCCAGGTAGTCCAGCGCCGCGTTGGTCGAGGCGATGGGATCGCGACGCTCGTCGCGCCACCAGTCCTGCTTCAGGTTGAAGTGCTGGCCCGTGGCCGGCACGAACTGCCACAGGCCGGAGGCCTGGGCGCGCGACAGGGCGGTGGGGTTGTAGGCGCTTTCGACGAAGGGCAGCAGCGCCAGCTCGGTCGGCAGGCCCCGGCGGTTGATCTCGTCGACGATGAAATACAGGTATTTGCCGGCGCGCTCGGCCATGCGCTGAACCGATTCGGGGTGGGACGCGTAATAGTCCGTCCACTGCTGCGACAGCTCGGTGTTCAGGTTGGGGATGGCGAAGCCGCGCCGGATGCGGTCCCAGGCGTCCGAGGGCGGATTGGTCAGGTCGACCGTGCGGGACGTGTCGCGGGCGATGTAACGCCCTTGGGAGTTGGTGGTGAGGTTCTTGCTGTCGTGGGATTTGGTTCCTGCGCAACCGGCGAGGACTGCCAGCATCAGTGGCAGAAGGAGTCGGGATAGATTCATCGGGCGGTCACTTGAAATCGTTCTTCCATTCACGAAGGGAGGCAAAAACCTCTACCGGCGTAGGGTGGCCGTGTCCGGCCCAGCTTGCTGCGGCACGCACGACATCGACTTGTTGGGTGCGCAGGAAAGGATTGACCTCGCGTTCCTGGCCAATGGTGGAAGGAAGCGTGGGAAGACCTGCCGCGCGGAGATGCTGGGCCCGCTGATAGCACTGTTGAAGGCTGCGGTTGGCCGGATCTACTGCCAAGGCCCAGCGCAAGTTCGCTAGAGTGTACTCGTGCGCACAGAAAACCTGTGTATCTGGCGGTAAAACGGAAAATTTTTCCAAGGAATCAAGCATTTGCGCAGGAGTTCCCTCGAACAGACGGCCACAGCCCCCGGCGAATAGGGTGTCGCCACAGAATAGGACCGGTCCTATTCCCGCAGCCCGTCCCGTGTAGGCAATATGTCCGGCGGTGTGGCCGGGCACGTCCAGCACGCGCAGGTCCAGGTCCAGCTCCGGCAGCGTCACCCGGTCGCCCTCGGTCAGCGGAACATCGCAGCGCGGCAGGCGTTCGCGGGCGGGGCCATATACGGTCAGGTCCGCGTTGCGGGACAATTCCATCACGCCGCCGACGTGGTCGCCATGATGGTGCGTGAGTAGAATGGCGCGCAGCGTCAGGCCCCGCTGCTCCAGGAAGCGCAGCACCGGGCCGGCTTCGCCGGGGTCGACCACGGCGGCCTGGCCGCCGCGCACGATGGCCCATATATAGTTGTCGGTGAAGGCGGGTAGCGGCAAGACCGCGGCAGTAGGCTCGCGGCCGCCTGCGGGGGCGGTCTGGGCTGGCATGGGATTCGAAGGATAGCGAACGTGGCAGAAGAGACTCCGCCGATTGTAGAACTGGCCGAATGGTTCCAGACGCCGCCGGGGCAATATGTCCTGGCCTGGGAGCGCGCGCAGTTCGACGCGGCCGTGGCGGACGTGTTCGGCTACTACGCCTGGCAGGTGGGGCTGGCCGACTGGAACCTGCTGCGGGCGAACCGCATGCCCTTCAAGGGTTGCGTGGGCACCGAGGCGCCGGCGCCGGAGCATGCCGAGGCATGGCAATCGCGCGTGGTGCTGGCCCAGCCCGAGGCGCTGCCGTTCGAATCGCAGAGCGTGGACCTGCTGGTGTTGCCCCATGCCTTTGAATGCACCGCCGAGCCGCACAATGTGCTGCGCGAGGTCGAGCGGGTCCTGGTGCCCGAGGGCCGCGTGGTGATTTCCGGCTTCAATCCATGGAGCATGTGGGGCGCGCGCACGCGCATGCCCGGCATGGAGCCATGGCTGCCGCAGCCGCCGTCGTCGCAGGTGTCGCTGCCTCGGCTCAAGGACTGGTTCAAGCTGCTGTCGCTGGAGGTCAAGCAGAGCCATTTCGGCTGTTACGCGCCGGCCTGCCGCAGCGAGAAATGGCTGCGTCGCTGGGGCTTCCTGGAATCGGCCGGCGCGCGCTGGTGGAGCCTGGGCGGCGCCGTGTATCTGGTGTCGGCCGTCAAGCGGGTGCCCGGGATGCGTATCATTGGGCCTGCCTGGAAAACCCCCCGCAAGCGCGCCCGCGCCGCTTCCGTCGTGGTCAACCGCCAGGCCGACCAAGACTGGCCGCGCTCCTGAGCCGGCCGCTTTCGCGAATCGCATCAACAGGACTCCAGCCAGCCTTATGCAGGACAGCAAGCCGATAGAACAGAAAGTGGAAATGTGGACCGACGGAGCCTGCAAGGGCAATCCGGGTCCGGGCGGCTGGGGCGTGCTGATGCGCGCCGGCGCCCACGAGAAAACGCTGCACGGCGGCGAGCGCCAGACCACCAACAACCGGATGGAACTGCTGGCCGTCATCGAGGGGCTGCGGGCCTTGAAGCGCTCCTGCGTCGTCACCATCCACACGGACTCCCAGTACGTGATGAAGGGCATGACCGAATGGCTGGCCAACTGGAAGCGTCGCGGCTGGATCACGGCGGACAAGAAGCCGGTGAAGAATGCCGAACTCTGGCAGGCGCTGGATGAACAGGTGGGACGCCACCAGGTGTCCTGGCGCTGGGTCAAGGGGCATGCGGGCGACCCCGGCAACGAGCGCGCGGATCAGCTGGCCAACCAGGGTGTGGAAGTGGCGCGACGGCCCTGAACGACAAGGCGCGCCGGGGCGGCATCGGGAAATACCCTGAAATCCAGGGAATCGGGTCGATTTAGTTCTTTCATCGCGCTTCCGGATTGTTCCAGTATGTAAATCCGGGTGCTAAAGTGCCTACCCTCTAATCTGTTCCCGCGGCGCCCGACTGGGCGGGGGCCGACCGGCCGGCGCCGCCACGACGCCATCTCCATCGTGATGAAAAATATCTCTTGTGCCGCGGATGCCGCGTGCGCCGGCCGCGTCTCGAATGGACGCGGGGCATCCGGACAGGATCGGGCGCACGATGCCGCGCCCATGGCGCTGGCCTGGTTCAGGCCTGCCGCCTTCCAGGGAGCGTCGCGCGATGAATAAGCCGGCGTTGTTGGCCGCCGTGACGGCGGGTCTGGTCGTCGGGGCCGTGCTGGGCGTCTACGCGCCGCGCTGGTTCGCGTCCGGCGCGGGGGCGCCGCAGGCGGTTGCGTCCACGCAGGCGCCCGCCAAGCCGGTGGCGCAACGGGTGCAGGTCGCTGCGGTCAGGCAAGTGCCTTTCGCGCGCGGCATCTCGGCCGTGGGCAGCCTGCGCTCGGACGAGTCCGTGGTGCTGCGGCCGGAAGTGGCCGGCCGCATCCAGAGCATCGATTTCAAGGAAGGGCAGCCCGTGGCGCGCGGGCAGGCGCTGGTGCGTCTGGACGACTCCGTGCCGCGTGCCGAGCTGGCGCAGGCGCGGGCCAATCTGACGCTGGCCCAGACTCATTACCGGCGCGCGGTCGAACTGCAGGGCAAGGGCTTCGTCAGCCAGAAGGCGCGGGACGAGTCCGCCAGCTCGCTCAAGGTGCAGGAAGCCGCCGTGGCGCTGGCGCAGGCGCGCCTGGACAAGATGACCATCACCGCGCCCTTTTCCGGCATCGCCGGCCTGCGCAGCGTGTCGGTGGGCGATTACGTCAGCCAGGGGCAGGACCTGGCGCCGTTGGAAGCCATCGACCCGCTCAAGGTGGATTTCCGCGTGCCGGAAATGTATCTGAACAAGGTGGGCGTGGGCCAGCAGCTGACCTTGCGCATGGACGCGCTGCCCGGCGAGGATCGGCCGGGGCTGGTCTATGCCGTCAGTCCGCTGGTCGATGCCGGCGGCCGTTCCATCCTGCTGCGGGCCACGGTGGCCAACCGCGACGCGGTACTGCGTCCTGGCATGTTCGCCCGGGTCCAGCTGCAATTCGCGCAGGACCAGGCGCTGGTCGTGCCGGAAGCCGCGTTGACGCCCTCGGGTCAGGCGCAATATGTGTATCGGGTGCGCGACGGCGTGGCCGAGCGGCGCGCCGTGACCATCGGCGAGCGCCGCGAGGGCCTGGTCGAGATCCTGACGGGCGTGGGCGAGGGCGACCAGCTGGTCGTGGCCGGCCTGCAGCGCGTGACCGACGGCGCGCCCGTCCAGATCGTGGGCGACGGCGCCTGAGGCGCCGATCCCAGCCATTCTTCAAGGCGGTCCGCCATGCGCATTTCCGAAACCTGCATCCAGCGGCCGGTGTTCGCATCGGTCCTGTCGCTGATCATCGTGCTGATCGGCCTGATCTCGTACTCCCGCCTCACGGTGCGCGAGTACCCCAAGATCGACGAGCCCATTGTGTCGGTGGATACCACCTACAAGGGCGCCTCGCCCGAGGTGATCGAGTCCCAGGTGACCAAGCCGCTGGAAGACCAGCTGGCCGGCATCGAAGGCGTGGACGTGATGACCTCGCGCAGCCGCTCCGAGCGCAGCCTGATCAATATCAAGTTCAACCTGAAGCGCGATCCGGACGCGGCGGCGGCCGAGGTGCGGGACAAGGTCTCGCGCGCGCGGCGCTTCCTGCCCGACGAGATCGACGAGCCCATCATCGGCAAGGTCGAGGCCGATTCCCAGCCCATCATCTACATCGCCGTCGAATCGGGTTCGCTGTCCGCCATCCAGACCTCCGATTACATCAACCGCTACATCAAGACCCGCCTGTCGGTGCTGCCCGGCGCGGCCGAGGTGCGCGTGTTCGGCGAGCGGCTGCCGTCCATGCGCATCTATGTGGACCGAGACAAGCTGGCGGCCTACGGGCTGACGGTGCAGGACGTCGAGGCCTCGCTGCGCAGCCAGAACGTCGAGATCCCGGCCGGCCGCATCGAGTCGCGGGCGCGCGAGTTCTCGGTGGTGTCGTCCACCGACCTGCAGACGACCAAGCAGTTCGAGAATGTGATCGTCGCCAACGTCAAGGGCTATCCGGTGCGGCTGCGCGACGTGGCCAGGATCGAGATCGGAGCGGCCAATGACCGCGTGCTGTCGCGCTTCAACGGCAAGCCGGCCATCAACATCGGCATCACCCGGCAGTCCACCGCCAATCCGCTGGAGCTGTCCAAGGCTGCGCGCGAGGAAGTCGAACGGCTGAACCTGAACCTGCCGCCCGGCATGAAGCTGAACATCGCCTATGACTCGTCGGTATTCATCGAGCGCTCCATCGATTCGGTGTTCCGCACCATCGTCGAAGCCATCATCCTGGTGGTGCTGGTGATCTTCTTCTTCCTGCGCAACCTGCGCGCCAGCATCATCCCCATCGTCACCATTCCGGTGTCGCTGGTGGGCGCCTGCGCGCTGATGTATCTGTTCGGCTTTTCGATCAACACATTGACGCTGCTGGCCATGGTGCTGGCCATCGGCCTGGTGGTGGACGACGCCATCGTGGTGCTGGAGAACATCTTCCGTCACATCGAGGACGGCATGCCGCGCAAGCAGGCCGCGCTGCAGGGTTCGCGCGAGATCGGCTTCGCCGTGGTCGCGATGACGCTGACGCTGGTGACGGTGTACGCGCCGCTGGCCTTCGCCACCGGCCGGACCGGCCGGCTGTTCATCGAGTTCGCGCTGGCCCTGGCCGGCGCGGTGCTGGTGTCGGGCTTCGTCGCCCTCACGCTCACGCCGATGATGTGCTCGGTGCTGTTGCGGCACCAGAGCAGCCATAGCCGCTGGTACAACCTGATCGAAGGCTGGCTCGACGCCCTGGGCAAGGGCTACCGCAAGGCGCTGGGCGTGTCGTTGCGGCACCGCTGGGCGGTGGTCGCGGTGGGCGTGGCGGTGGCGGCCGCGAGCGGCGTGCTGTTCAAGGTGGTCAAGAGCGAGCTGGCGCCGATCGAGGACCGTGGCGTGGTGTTCGGCATCGTCAGCGCGCCCGAGGGCGCCACGCTGAACTACACGCTGGAGAGCATGCTGGGCATCGAGCAGTTCTACGCCGACATCGGCGAGGCCAGCGGCAGCCAGGTCACGGTGGGCTTTCCCACGGTCACCGACGGCACGGCCATCCTGCGGCTCAAGCCCTGGGAAGAACGCAACCGCAAGCAGCAGGCCATCACCCAGGAATTGCAGCCGAAGTTCGCCTCGCTGCCTGGCGTGCGCGCCTTCCCGACCAATCCGCCGTCGCTGGGCCAGTCGGCCCGCTCCAAGCCGGTCGAGTTCATTATCATGAGCCAGGCCTCGTATGCCGAGCTGGCGCGCCTGACCGAGGTGTTCCTGACGGAGCTGCGCAAGTATCCGGGCCTGATGAACCTGGACACCGACCTGCGCCTGAACACGCCCGAGCTGCGGGTGCGGGTGGACCGAGACAAGATGGCCGACGTGGGCGCCAACGTGGCCACGGTCGGCCGGACGCTGGAATCGATGCTCGGCGGACGCCAGGTGACGCGCTACAAGGACGAGGGCGAGCAGTACGACGTGATCGTGCAGGTGACGCCGCGCGACCGCGCCAATCCCACGGACATCTCCGGCATTTACGTGCGGGCGCGCGACGGCAGCATGGTGCAGCTCGACAATCTGCTGGGCGTGCACGAAGGCGTGTCGCCGCAGTCGCTGAACCACTTCAACCGCCTGCGCGCCGTGAAGATCGACGGCGCGGTGGCGCCGGGCTACGCGCTGGGCGAGGTGTTGACGCACATGCACCAGGTGGCGCGCGAGGTGCTGCCGACCACGGTGGTCACCGACCTGGACGGCCAGTCGCGCGAGTTCCGCGATTCCTCGGGCAGCATTTACCTGGTGTTCGCCATGGCGCTGGCCTTCATCTACCTGGTGCTGGCGGCGCAATTCGAAAGCTGGCGCAATCCCTTCATCATCATGCTGTCGGTGCCGCTGTCCATGACCGGCGCGTTGCTGGCGCTGTGGCTGAGCGGCGGCACGCTGTCGATCTACAGCCAGATCGGGCTCATCACGCTGGTGGGCCTGATCACCAAGCACGGCATCCTGATCGTCGAATTCACCAATCAGCTGCGCGACGAGGGCAGGGAACTGTTCGAGGCCGTGACCGAGGCCAGCGTGCTGCGCCTGCGTCCCATCCTGATGACCACGGGCGCCATGGTGCTGGGCACCGTGCCGCTGGCCCTGTCGCATGGCGCCGGCGCCGAATCGCGCCAGCAGATCGGCTGGGTCCTGGTGGGCGGGCTGATGCTGGGTACACTATTGACCTTGTTCGTCGTGCCGGTGGCCTATACCTTGATCGCCACCGCGCGGCAGAAACCCGGCCATGTCGGCGGCACGCAACCGCAAGCCCCGGCACAGCCGCCGGCCGCTCCCGCGTCCGCGGCGTCGGCCCCAGCGTCGGAATAGCTTTACACATATGCGCCAGATCATCTTTGACTCGGAAACCACCGGACTGGACCCCGCGCAGGGCCATCGCATCGTCGAAATCGGCTGCGTGGAACTGGTCAACCGGATGTCCACCGGCAACAACCTGCACATCTACCTGAACCCGGACCGCGAAAGCGATCCCGAGGCCCTGGCGGTGCACGGCCTGACCACCGAATTCCTGTCGGACAAGCCGCGCTTCGCCGACGTGGCCGACGAGTTCGTGAAGTTCATCGCCGGCGCCGAGCTGATCGCGCACAATGCCGCGTTCGACGTGAAGTTCTTCAACGCCGAACTGGCCAAGACCGGCCGCAAGCCGATCACCGACTATTGCGAGACCGTCACCGATTCGCTGCTGCACGCGCGCTCGCTGTTCCCAGGCAAGCGCAACTCGCTGGACGCGTTGTGCGACCGCTTTGGCATCTCCAACGCGCACCGCACGCTGCACGGCGCCTTGCTGGACGCGCAGTTGCTGGCCGAGGTCTGGCTGGCCATGACGCGCGGCCAGGACGCGTTGCTGATCGACGTCGAGGAAGACGCCTCGGCCGGCGGCGCGGGCGTGGTGCTGACCAAGTTCGATGCGTCCGGGCTGCCGGTGCTGCGCGCGGATGCCGCCGAGCTGTCCGAGCACGAAGGGTATCTGGCCGCGCTGGACAAGTCCGTGGGCGGCGAGTGCCTGTGGCGCAAGATGGAACCGGCGGCGGGCTGAATCCGCGCCGCAAACAAATTAATTGGCGACTGACTTGCGCACGCAGAAAAAAACGTGCTAATATTTCGCCTCTTTCGGGGTGGTTAGCTCAGTGGTAGAGCACTGCCTTCACACGGCAGGGGTCACAAGTTCGAAACTTGTACCACCCACCAATTTCACCAGATGCCGCTTGCGGCGCCTGGCATCCCGAAGCGAAAAACCTGGCATCAGCCAGTTGGTTCGCTCAGCGGGATCAAAAAAAGCCAACCTTCGCGGGTTGGCTTTTTTCTTTGCGCCGCCTGGCGCGGATCGCCGATTGCGCAGCGCGCGGTTTCCGATTCTTCGCATCAGGACATCGCGCGATTGCGGGCCGCGTATGCAGCCTGGCTGCCGAGCGACGGCAGGCATTCTTGATCTACCTCAATCATCGTTCCCGAGCTTGTCGTTGCCACGGCCCGCGCCTGCCTATGATGAAAGCGCGGTCCGGCGGGCCGCCAGCCGGGCCGGCAGCCTCGGCCTGGCGGCGCGTTGAGGCGGCGCCGGTCCGCAGCCGCGGACCGGACACGAAAACAGGAGAACGCCATGCACCCCGACACCAACACCATGTTGATCATCATCGTGGCGGGCGTGGCGCTCATGCTGCTGGGTTTCGGTCTGCGCGACCGCAACATCGGCATGGGGCTGATGGGCATCGGCCTGGTGACCGCGCTGGGCACCATCATCTACAAGGCCTACATCACGTTCAATTGACGGGCGAGGACGCCCTGGCGCAGCCTGCGCGCGGTACGCGCGGGCGTGAATCAAGCGCCGGATTTCGCGGCCGCGCGGGCGGCGCGCGCCAGGATGGCGTCGAGCTGGCTGGCGAAGGCGCGGCGATCCGCCTGGCTGAGGGCCGGCGGGCCGCCGATGTCCACGCCGCTGGAACGCAGTTCTTCCATCATGTCGCGCATCGCCAGCCGTTCGCGGATCGTGCCCGCGTCGTAACGTTCGCCGCGCGGGCTGAGCGCCATCGCGCCCTTGGCCAGCACGTCGGCCGCCAGCGGGATATCGGCCGTGATGACCAGATCGCCGGCCTCGGCGTGCTGCGTGATGTGGGCGTCGGCGACGTCGAAGCCGCGCGGCACCTGGACCGCGCGGATCAGGGGCGAGGGCGGCGTGCGCAGCGGCTGGTTGGCCACCAGGGTCAAGGGCAGGCCCGCGCGCTGGGCGGCGCGGAACAGGATGTCCTTGACCACCACCGGGCAGGCGTCGGCATCGACCCAGATGTGCATGCTCAGGCGTCCAGCGCTTTCTGCAGCAGTTCGGCCACGATCTCGTTGGTGGAGACGCCGCGCGCCACGGCCATGGCGCGGATCTGGTCGGCATGGGCTTGGGACAGCTTGAGCGGGAAGGGCACCAGGCCGGCGGCCTGGTCCAGCTTGCGTTGTTCGCGCCGGTCGGGCAGCTGGGAGGCCGTGCCGAAACGGTCCGGCGTGCCGGATTGCTTGAGCTGGCCGGCCAATTTCAGGGCCTGGTTCTTTTGCAGATCGAATTTGTTCATCGCGATTTCCTGTGAGGGAGCGCCATCATATACGCAGGCCGCCTAGGGCCGCGCTGGCGTTTTGGGGTTTTCCAGGGCGCTGAGGCCTTCTTCCGCGCCATCGTGCAGCGGCACGCTCAGGCCGCGCCGGGCGGTCGCCACGCCGACCTGCGCGCCCTGGGGCGAGCCGCCGGCCAGCAGGTCCTGGCCGGTCTGGTACACGGTGCGCACGATGCTCAGCGCCTCGTCGCGGGTCAGTTCGGACGTGGTCAGCAGCAAGGCGGCCGTGCCGACCGTCGCCACCGCGTCGGGTTGGTCCGGATAGGTGCCGGCGGCGATGTCGATCGGCATCAGCACGCCGTCCTCGCCGGCGCTCAGCGCCTTGATGGCGGCGGGATCGAGCGGCAGCAGCTGGAGCTTGGCCTGGGCCAGGGCGTCGCGCAGCGGCGTGGCCGGCACGCCGATCACCTGGGCTGCGGCGTCGAGGTCGCCGGCATTCAGCGCCGGCAGCGAGGCGCTGAAAGGCGTGTCGATCACCATATAGTCGCGGCCGGCCTGCATGCCGTGCGCGGCCAGCACGCGTTCCAGCGTCGCGCGCACGGCCGAGCCTTGCGGACCGAGCGCGATGCGCTTGCCTTTGAGGTCGCGCACGTTGCGCAGCCCGGCGTCCCGGCGCACCACGATATGCACCATTTCCGGATACAGGCTGCCTAGCGCGCGCAGCGACGAGAACGGCGCCTGATCAGCGAAGGGGCCCTTGCCTTCGTAGGCCAGGCGGGCGGTGTCGGCCTGGGCCAGCGCCACGGTTACGTCGCCGGCGCGCAGCAGCGCGATGTTTTCCGCGCCGCCGCCGGTGATGAGCGGGGTGATCCGGATCTGTTGCGAGCGGCTGGCGCCGGCAAGGGCACGGGCAAAGGCCACGTACTCGCCTCGGTCAGGCCCGCCGGCCAGCGGATAGCCGTGCTGCAGCCGGCTCAGGCGGCCGTTGATGCGTGACACCGAGCGTTCCAGCTCCTGCTGCACGACATGTTGCGCGGTGCTGGAGGCGCTGTAGGCCACCGAGTGCGTGATCTGGTCCAGCGTGTCCAGCAACTGGCGCGTGACGGTGGGCGGCGTGCCGCTGTCCAGCGTGGGCGCTTCGGCGGCCTTGAAACCGGCCGGTGTGACCAGGGTCCAGGCGTCGCCGTCCTTGCGGTAGATCGCGCTGGCGTGCGCGATGATGCGGTCGCCGGCCTGGTTGCCGCTGGACTTGACGCCGCTGATGCTGCGCGGGCCCGCGCCCAGCAACGTCACCAGCGAGGCGGCGCCGGGCTTGTCCCAGGCGCCGAGCGTGACGTCGCGGTCCAGCCGCAGCTCCACGTCGTAATAGACCACGCGCCGGGTTTCTCCGGCTGGCGCGGTGCTGTCCGCGGCCGAGCCGCGCCGCTTGAGGTCGGCGATCTTGAATTGGTCCGCGCCGTAGGTGGCGGTCAGGCCGCGCTCGACGTCGGCGCGCAATGCGTCGGCATCGGGGGCGCGGCCGCAGGCGGCCAGCGTCAGGCAAAGGGCGATGAAGGCGATGCGCTTGAGCATGCTTACATCCCTCCCACGAAGGGCAGCGAGATCAGCGAAGTCAGCACGATCACGTTGAGGATGTCCACCAGGAAGGCGCCGGTCACCGGCACCACGATGAAGGCTTCGGGCGCGGGGCCGTGGCGGCGCGTCAGCGCCTGCATGTTGGCGATGGCGGTCGCCGTCGCGCCCAGCGCGAAGCCGCAGAAGGCGGCCGACATGATGCTGGCTTCATAGTCGCGCTTGAGCGCGCGGAACATGACCAGGGAGGCGTACAGCGCGCAGAACAGCGTCTGCACCGCCAGCATCAGCGCCAGCGGCCCGGCCAGCCGGGCGACGCTGGACAGGTCCAGCGTCATCATGGTCATGCCCAGGAACAGCGACAGCGCGACGGTGCCGATGATTTCCGTGGCGCGGTCATCCAGCTTCAAGCCCAGGCGCGCGCCGCCGTTGCGGATGAGCACGCCGGTGGCCAGGCACCACAGGAAGTTGGGCAGGCTGACCGGGGCATTCTCGACCAGCGTGGCGAGATAGCCGCCCAGCGCCAGGCAGATGAAGGCCGCGGTCAGCGACACGATGAACGAGCCGGACGTGGACGGCGCTTGATCCTCGCTCAGATCCGGCGCGTCATGGCTGGCGGCGGCATGGTCCAGGCTGCCGGCCAGCTTGTGGCGGCGCATGAGCCATTCCGCGACCGGGCCGCCGACCACGCCTCCCAGCACCAGGCCCAGCGTGGCGGACGTCATGGCCAGCGCCATCACGTCCTGGATGTTGTTGAAGTCGGCGAAGCGCGTGGCGTAGGCCGCGCCGGTGCCGTGCCCGCCGACCAGCGTGATGGTGCCGCCCAGCAAGCCCATGAGCGGGTGCATGTCCAGCAGCCAGGCCATGCCCAGTCCCACCGCGTTCTGGAGCACCAGGAATGGGATCAGGGCCAGCAGGAAGGCGATCAGTCGCGGGCCTCCCTTGGCGAGGAGCTTGAGGTTGGCGGTCAAGCCGATGCAGCCGAAGAACAGCAGCAGCAGCGTGGGCCGGATGCTGGTGTCCAGCGAGACGCTCACGTCGCCCCAGTTCGATAGCAGGTAGGCGGCGATGGCGAACAGCAGGCCGCCGACGATGGGGTCGGGGATGCTGTAGCGCGCCAGCACGCCGATGCGGGAAGTCAGGACGCGGCCGATGACGAGCACCAGGCAGCAGGCCAGCAGGGATTGGACGGGCGTGAGAGAAATCATGGAATCCTTCGCGCCCTGTCAGGGCGCAGCAAATTCAGGCTGTCGGAACCGTCGCCGCCGTATCGCAAAGCTGCGTCCTATCTTAATAGTAGTAGGTAGGGCGGCCATGTCGTGGCCGCTGGCGGCGTACGGGCGCGGGCAGGCGGCGCGCCTGCCAGGAGGGGGGGCGGGGCCCCCGGATTCAGAACGGGAAGGCGCGTGCCATGTAACTGGCGTTTGGTCCGTATCCGGCCAGCTTTTCGGCCAGTCCGGCGGCGTCGGCATCCACGGGCGCGTAGCCGTGGCGGCGCCAGTAGCTCACCGCGCCCTGTAGCGACACCAGGCTGGCGCGCAACAGGCCCTGCGAGGCGGCCTGGCCGGCCGCCTGTCGCAACAGCGCCTGGCCCACGCCCAAGCCTTGGGCCGCCGGCGACACCGCGCAGTCATGCAGGAACCAGTGGTCGGCGCCGTCGGGCAGGGCGTCAAGCTCGACGTCCAGCACGGGCGGAAGGCCCGCGTCCCAGGGATACGAGATCAAGTAGCCGAGCGTGCCGGATTCCGCGCCGTCGGCGATCCAGCAGTGTCGGGGCGCGAGCGCGAGCCGGTTCAGGAAGAATCCGGCGCTTTCCAGCAGGAAACCAGGGTAGGCCAGGGCCTGCACGGCAAGAATGCCGTCCACGTCGCCGGGCCGCATCGGGCGGACTTGGTAATGCATAACAACCTGTGAAAACAAAGACTTCCGCGCATTTTACCGGGGGCGGGGAAAGGCCGCTTTTACGCGCCTTTACAAATTGGGGACACAGTTTCACGGGAACTGAACGCGAGTTTATTCATTGCGGCGCCGCGATCCCTAGACTGGCTCACACGTGAATTGCCGCAGTCTGGCGCTCGGCGGCATTTCATGAAAATTCAACGAGGCTCTGCTCATACTGCCCGCCACAGTGCCCCGTATTACGTGCCACGACAGAGAGCCATGCATACCCAATTCCGGTCCGCTTCCATGCCGCCGCAAATACTGCCCAACGCATTTCCGCTCGGGACCGCCCGGTCCGCGCCGGCCGCGTCGGTACCCTATGAAGCCAGGGTGAGCTGTGTCATCCCCTGCCTGAATGAGAGCGAGAACCTGCGCATCCTGCTGCCCCTGCTGCGCAACCGGCTGTCGGCCCTGTGCACCAGCTGGGAGATCATCGTCGCCGATGACGGCAGCACCGATGGCACCGAGGCGCTGATGCAGGAATGGACCGAGCACCCAGGCTTCCGCTACGTGCAGCTGTCGCGCAATTTCGGCAAGGAGGCGGCGCTGAGCGCGGGCCTGGAATCGGCCACCGGCGATGCCGTGATTTCCCTGGACGCCGATCTGCAACATCCGCCTGCGCTGATCGAGCAGATGCTGGCCCGCTGGGCCGCCGGCGCCGAGATGGTCTACGCCGTGCGCGAGACCCGCGCCGACGAGTCCTGGGCCAAGCGCGCGGGCGCGCGCTGGTTCTACAAGCTGCTGAGCGGCGCGCGCGGGGTCGACGTGCCCGCGCACGCCGGCGATTTCCGCTTGATGGACCGCAGCGTGGTGGACGCGCTCAACGCCTTGCCTGAACGTACCCGTTTCATGAAGGGCCTGTATGCCTGGGTCGGATTCAAGGGCGAAGCCCTGCCTTACACGCCGGACGAGCGCCTGCACGGCAATAGCCGTTTCAGCGGGCTGCGGCTGTTCCGCCTGGCCCTGGACGGCCTGACTGCATTCACGACCTGGCCGCTGCGCATGGTCAGCCTGGCCGGCGTGGTCATGGCCCTGGTGGGCCTGTGCTACGCCGCGTATCTGGTGGGGGAATATCTGTTGCTGGGCAACCCGGTCTCCGGCTGGACCACCATCGTCACCGCCGTGCTGTTCTTCGCCGGCATCAACCTGATCTCCCTGGGAGTGGTGGGCGAATATGTCGCCCGCATTTTCGATGAGGTCAAAGGGCGGCCGCTCTATGTCGTGCGCCGCAGGCAGGGGCGTCCCGCCTCCAGCGACGAGGCGACGAACTGATGGCCAAGATCATGCAACAGCCGGCCCGCTCCGAATGGACGCCGCCGGCAGGATGGTTCTTGCTTGCCATTGGCGCATGGCTGGCCGCTCTGATCTGGTACCGGCCGTTGACGCTGCCCGACGAAGGGCGCTACGCGGGCGTGGCCTGGGACATGCTGCGCGCCGGTTCGCATGGGGTGCCCTTGCTGGACGGCATGCCCTATTTCCACAAGCCGCCGCTGTACTACTGGCTGTCTGAATTCTTCTTCGCGCTGTTCGGGCCGCATCCGTGGCTGGCCCGACTGCCGTCCTGGATGGCCGCCTGGGGCACGTCGATCGCGCTGTATTTCTTCGTGCTGCGCCATCGCGACCGCGCCACCGCGACCATGACCACGCTGATCCTGGCCTGCATGCCGTTCTTCTACGGCGGCGCGCAGTTCGCCAACCTGGACATGCTGGTGGCCGGCATGATCTCGCTGTGCGTGCTGGCCGCGGCCGAGACCGCGCTGCGGGCCGAGCGGGGTCAGGCCTATCGCGTCATGTCGCTGGTCGCCGCGGCGCTGGCCGGCCTGGCCGTGCTCGCCAAGGGCTTGATCGGGCTGGTGCTGCCTGGCGCCGTCCTGTTCATCTGGCTGGTGGCCGGCAAGCGCTGGCGCGGCCTGAAGGCGTTGGTCTGGCCGCCCGCGCTGCTGCTGTTCGCGGCGGTCGCGGTGCCGTGGTTCTGGCTGATGCAGACGCGTTTCTCGGGCTTTTACGATTATTTCTTCGTCTACCAGCACTTCCAGCGCTTCGCCGCGACCGGGTTCAACAACGCCCAGCCGTTCTGGTTCTACCTGCCGGTGATCGTCGGCCTGGCGCTGCCCTGGTCCCTGTGGGGCGGCGGGATCCTGCGCAAGACGTTCTGGACCGGGCCGACGCGCGAGCTGCGATTGCTGGCGGCCATCTGGGCCGTGGTCATCCTGGCTTTCTTCTCGCTGCCGGCGTCCAAGCTGGTGGGCTATGTGCTGCCGACGCTGCCGCCGCTGGCTTTCCTGCTGGCCGAGGTGGTGGTGGCCGCCCTGGCGCAACGAGCACGACACGATCACGCCCAAGTTGGTGCGCATCAGCGCCGGCGCCGGCGCCTTCATCTGCGTGCTGGCGGTGGGTATCGCCGGACACAACGCCCGGGGCAGCGCGGAGCCCCTGGCCAAGGTGATCCGGCCGCAGCTTCAGGCGGACGATACCTTCGTGTCCCTGCATGCCTATCCCTTCGACCTGGCGCTCTACATGCGCGCGATCAAGCCGTCCTGGGTGGTGGATGACTGGCTCAATCCCGAAATTGCCACGCGTGACAACTGGCGCAAGGAGTTGTATGACGCCGCCAAGTTCGATCCCGCCGTGGGCAAGCAGGTGTTGATCAGCAATGAGGAGTTCAACGCCAGACTGTGTGCCGCGCCGGATGGCGCCCGCTACTGGGTGTGGGGCACCAGCTCGGACGGAACGGACTATCCGGCGCTGCAAGGCCTGACGCCGGCGGCGAGCAGCATCAAATTCCTGATCTGGAAGGTCGAGGCGGGGCCGGCGCTCAGGCAGCGGGTTTGTGGCGGAACGCCCAAAGCCGGCTGACCACGAAGGTCAGCACGGCCAGTCCGATCAGGATCAAGGCGAGCAGCACGTCATAGCGGACCGCCGTGGCGTGCAGCAGCCAGGCATAGGCGCTCTCGTTGACCAGAAAGCCCGCGGCCGACACGAGGAAGAAACGTCGGATGGCTATCGTCCAGGGTATGCGACTATGGCGGAACGTAAGCCGGTAGTGTCCAATGAAGGACACCGCGAATGCGACCAGCCAGCCGACCAGGTTGGCGACCAGCGGCGCCGCGGCGGCGAGTTCGACGCAGCCCACGGCCACCGCCCAGTGCGTGGCGGCGGCAGCGCATCCGACGGCGACAAAAAAAACCAGTTGTTTGAACAAAGCGCGCATGCGGGGCGTGCAGATATGGAAGTACGGGGTGAGTTCTTGATCAAGCACGTGATTGTGTGCGGCGATGATTTTGGCATGAACGCCGACATCGATGAAGCCATGATCTCATTGGCCGGGCTGGGGCGTATGAGCGCGGTCAGCTGCCTGACGCTGGGGCCGACGTTCCTGGCGAACGCCGCGCGGCTGGCCAAGCTCGACATCGATCTCGGGCTGCACCTGAATCTGACCGAAGCGCTGTCGGACGGCGCGCAGGCCATGCCGTCCCTGTCCCGCCTGATCATGCGCGCCTATGCCGGACGGCTGGACGCCGCCTGGGTCGATGCGCAGCTTGAGCGCCAGTTCGACGCCTTCGAGGCCGCGTTCGGGCGCATGCCCGACTATGTCGACGGCCACCAGCACGTGCATCAGTTGCCGGTCGTTCGTCAGCGTCTGCTGGCGCTGCTCAAGCGCCGCTACGGCGGGCGCATGCCCTGGCTTCGGCAGACCGCGCCGGGCATGCTCAGCGGCATTCCACTCAAGGAAACGTTCAAGGCCCATGTGATCGGCGCGCTGGGCGCGGCCGCGCTGGGACGGGACGCCGCCAGGGATGGCCTGCGCACCAACCGGCGCATGCTGGGCGTCTATGGATTCGAGGGCGGCAAGCGGCATTACGCGGACCTGCTGCAGAACTGGCTTGTCAATGCCTGCGACGGCGACCTGCTGATGTGCCACCCCGCCAAGGACAGCAGCGGCGATTGCGCCATGTCGCGCCAGCGCCGCGCGGAGTACGAAGTGCTGGCCTGCCCGAAGATGGGCGAATGGCTGCGCACCAACGGCGTGCGCATCGCGCGCCTGGACGCTGCCCGGCACTGATCCCGCGCGTCACGCCTCGATCAGGCTCTGCAACAGCCAGGCGCCGGCGGAACCCAGCGCGCGCCGCATGGACCAGACGGCGTCCACCCGGGTGTGCCGAGGCCAGCCCGGCACGGGCAGTTCCACCAGCTGATCGGCGCCGTAGCGCTGCACCATCCAGCGCGGCAGCTCGGTCCAGCCATACCCCTGGCTGGCCATTTCGCACAGCATCAGATAACCCGGCGCCGACCAGGTCGATTGCGCCGGGCAATCGTCCTTGTTGTCCAGTTCGTAGGTGCTGAGCCGCAATTCGCGTTCCGCGCGCAGCTGCTCGCTGGTCACGTGTGGCAGGGCGGCCAGCGGGTGGCCACGGCCCACGCACAGCACCAGCTCCGACTTTTCCTTCAGCGCCGAATAGCCCACATCCGGCGGATAGCTGTCCTGTGCGGCCATCAGGCCCAGGTGCGCGCGGCCCTGCTGCACCAGGGCCACCACGTCTTCGTACTCCGCGATCAGGCATTCGAACCGCAGCGTGGGATAGCGCAGGTCGATCTGGCGCAGCATGGCGGCGAAGGTTTCGGACTGGAAGGTGTCGGACAGCACCACGGTCAGGCGGGGCTCCTGTCCCTCGGACAACTGGCTGGCGCAGCGGTTGAGCCGGTCATTGGCCGCCAGCACCTGCTGCGCCTGCGCCAGCAGGGCCTGGCCGGCTTCGGTCAGCGACGGCTGCCGCTGGCGGCGGTCGAACAGGGACACATTCAGGTCCACCTCCAGATTGGCGATGGTTTCGCTGATGGTGGACTGGCTCTTGCCCAGCTTGCGGGCGGCGGCGGAGAACGAGCCTTCGGCGGCGACCAGAGCAAAGGCCGCCAGTGATTCCAGGGAGTGGCGCATGATGGGAGATTGCGGTGTTATCGGTTTTTCCGATGGAAACTATCTTTATGGTACCGGAATAGTCGTGGACAATCTGCTCCGTTGATGAAATGAACGACCTCAGGTGGGTCCATGACGCAAGCCAAGAAAACCCTCAAAGAACGCTTCCTGCACGCTTTCCTGTTCGAAATCCTGGCCATCGGCCTGTGCGCGCCCGTCGCCGCATGGGCCATGGGCAAATCGCTGTTCGAAATGGGTGTGCTGACCGCTGTGATCGCCTGGATCGCTTTGGTCTGGAACATGATCTACAACGCCGGTTTCGACCGCCTGGAAAACCGTTATGGCCTGACGCGCAACCTGCGGCTGCGCGTCATTCATGCCTTCGGCTTCGAGCTGGGCCTGATCCTGATCGTGATTCCGCTGGCCGCGTGGTGGTTGAACATCAGCCTGTGGCAGGCTTTCGTGCTGGATATCGCGCTGGTGCTGTTCTATCTGCCCTACGCGTTTTTCTACAACTTGGCCTACGACAAGTCCCGTTCACGGGTGATCCGCTGGCTGGAACGCCGTCGCGGCGGCGCCTGCGAGGCAGCCGCGGTCACGCCCCGATAAACCGGAGCAACCAGGTTTCCCGGCGGCGTATCCGGCGTCCGCGCGCTGCTGGCGGGGTGTGCGCAGTCGTCTTGCGCCTCTAGCCTTGCTTGCGACCGTAGGCCCGCGAGGCGTCGCGCATGAAGGCGCCCACCGCCGTTTCGTATTGCGCGCCGCTGCGGAACGCGCCGGAGTGCGAGGCGCCTTCGATCTTGACCAGCCGCTTCAAGCCGGGCGTGACGTTGTGGGCCGCCTCGTACAGTTGATCGCTCATGGTGTGCGGCACCACGCGGTCGGCGGTGCCATGCATGAACAGCATGGGCGTGCGCATCAGCGCCACCTTCTCGATCGAATCGAAGGGCTGCGTGATCAGCAAGCTGGCGCCGGGCAGCTTGCCCCATTTCATCGTGGCCAGCATCGCGCCGATGCTGGTGAAGCTGGACTCGACGATCAGACCGGCGAACGGCGGCTGGTTGGGGCGGGACGCGAGGTCGATGGCGATGGCGCCGCCCAGGCTGTGGCCGTAGATGAAGCGGCGCGACGGGTCGGGCTGGCGCCGGGCCAGCTCCCGCAGGCCGGCGACGGCGTCCTGCTGCGCGGTGGCCTCGGACGGCAGGCGCGGCGTGGACGCGCCGAAGCCGCGATAGTCGATCGCCAGCACCGAATAGCCCATGCGGGTCCAGCCCTCGATTCGGAAGGCGGCGCCATTCAGATTCCATCGCGCGCCATGCAGATACAGCACCGTGGGCGCGTCGGCGCGCGGACTTTGCCAGTACCAGGCGCGCACGCGTTCGCCGCCGCCGACATCCAGGTCGAAGACTTCGGTGCCGGCGGCGGGCTCGCGCCACCAGGTCTGGGGCTGGGGTTCGGGCGCGAAGATTCTCTGCCGTTGCCAGGCGTCGAGCTGGGTGCAGCCGACGACGCTGGCGGCGGCAAGCACGGCGGCGCCGATCAGGCGGCGGAGGGCGGAACGGGACTGGGCGGGCATGTTCGGTACGACGGTTGGGCGCGACGGGTGCTTCCCCCAGGGCGCCGGAAGGGCGGCTAGAGCATACCCCGGGCGCGCGCGGGCTCGGCGCGCGCCTGGTGTCCAAATGTACTTGCCTATGTCGTGGTTGGACGTGGATCGCGCGTCAGCGCCAGCCAGGCTTGCGCCGCGTGTGAAAGATAGCCGCCGCGCCGCCAGGCCTGCACCATTTCCCAATCGGTGCCGGGATCGCGCAACGGCACGCGGCTGACGCCGGCGTGGGTTTCCTCGTCGGCCTTGATGCGCGGCAGGAAGGCCACGCCCAGGCCGGCGGCGACCAGGGCGACGATGAAGTCGGTCTGCCCGCTGCGCGCCGCGACGGTGGGCGTGAAGCCCGCGCGCTGGCAGGCATCCTGGATGATGCGGTTCAACGCGAAACCCGTCTCGAACAGAATGAAGGGCGTGTCGCGCAGTTCGACGAGGCCGACTGCGGCCGCGCCGGCGCGCGGATGATCCGCCGGCATAAGCGCGATCAGCGGTTCGCGCGCCACCGGCTGCCAGTCGAAGTTGTCGGGCACCGGACGCAGCGTGGCGGCCAGCTCGATCTCGCCCGCCATCACCATCTCTTCAAGCCGCCGGCTGCCGTGTTCCACCAGGCTGATTTCGATGCGCGGATAACGGCTGCGAAAGCGCGCGAACAAGGGCGCGAACAGCGAGCTGCTGCCCAGCCGGGGCAGGCCCAGGCGCAGCACGCCGCGCTGCAGGCCGCGCAGCGCATCCAGTTCGGCGCGCAGATCGTCGCGTTCCGCCAACATCGACAAGGCGCGTCGATAGACGATTTCGCCGGCCTCGGTCAGCCGGGGCGGGTAGACCTGGCGGTCCAGCAACGGCATGCCAAGCTCGTCTTCCAGCTGCTTGATCGCCTTGCTGACCGTGGGTTGCGTGGCGTGAATGGTCTTGGCGGCCTGGGAAAAGCCGCCCTGGCGGACGACCTCGACCAGCGCGCGCAAGGGGCGCAATTCCATGCTTATTCCTGATTGGAATTCGAAGAATTCATCGAATTCATTTTATCTATGCTCCCCGCAGGCGTAAAACAGAAGGGCCGTAGGAATCCTCATATGTTCTTGTCCCGTCGCCTTCTATACGCGCGCATCGCCCTGCGCCGCAGCCGTCTGCTGCAAATCGGGCTCTTGATTCTGTTTTCCCTGCTCGGTCAGGCGCTGGCCGGCTGGTCCGGTCTGCCGTTGCCCGGCGGCGTCATCGGCCTGGGCCTGGTGCTGGCCTTGCTGGCGTCGCGTCTGCTACGCGCCAGCAACCTGCAGCGCGGCGCCAGCCTGCTGCTGGGCGAGATGCTGCTGTTCTTCGTGCCGGCGGTGATGTCGCTGCTGGATCACCGCGAATTCATCGGCCTGCTGGGCCTGAAGCTGTTGCTGGTGATCGTGTTGGGCACCGCCCTGGTCATGGCGGGCACGGCGATCACCATCGAGCTGTGCCACCGCTGGATGAACCGTCATGCGTCCTGAATTCCATCTGGTGTTCTGGCCGGCGGCGACGGTGCTGGCCTATGTCTGCGCGCGCCTGTCGTACCGGCGCCATGCGCGCTGGTGGACGTCGGCGCTGGTGCTGGCGCCGGCGCTGCTGCTGGCATTGGCCTTGGCGCTGCATACGGGATATCGGGAATACATGGCGGGATCGCATTGGCTCACCGCCATGCTCGGTCCGGTGATCGTGGCCTTCGCCCTGCCGCTGTACCAGCAGCGCGCGTTGATCCGCCGCTACTGGCCAGTGCTGACCGCGGGGGTGGCCGTGGGCAGCCTAATCGCCGGCGTCAGCGCCTGGCTGCTGGGCAGCATGCTGGACCTGCCGGCGGACCTGCGACTGAGCCTGCTGCCGCGCTCGGTCGCCACGCCGTTCGCGATGACGGTGTCATCGCATGTGGGCGGGGTGCCGGATCTGACTGCCGTGTTCGTGATCGTGACCGGCGTGGCCGGCGCGGCGATCGGGCAACTGGTACGCGGCTGGCTGCCGCTGCGTTCCTCGCTGGCGCGCGGCGCCTTGTTCGGCATGGGCGCGCATGGCGCGGGAACCGCGAAGGCCCGCGAGCTGGCGGCCGAGGAGGGCGCGGTCGCGGGCCTGGTGATGGTGATGGCTGGCCTGTTCAACGTGCTGGTCACGCCGGCCGTGGTGGCCGGCATGCTGGCCCATTGACCGGTTTCAGCGCAGCAGGTCCAGCGCCACCGGATACAGCGAGGCCACCAGCAGCAGCGCCATGCCGACGTTGAAGGCGCGGATCGCGGCGGGCTTGTGCAAGACGCGGCGCAACGCGGTGCCGAAGGTGACCCAGACGCCGACGCTGGGCAGGTTGACCAGTCCGCAGACCACGGTGGCGATGACCAGATTGGCGAAGAAGCTGGCCTGCGGCGTGTAGGTCGCGATAATGCCCACCGCCATGACCCAGGCCTTGGGATTGACCCACTGGAACGCGGCGGCCTGCAGGAAGGTCATGGGCCTGGCGCGGCTGACGCCGTCCTTCATCTCGCCGGCATTGGCGATCTTCCAGGCCAGGTACAGCAGATAGGCCGCGCCGGCGTACTTCAGAACGGTGTACAGCGCAGGGACCTGCTGGAACACCGAGCCCAGGCCGACACCGACCAGGAACACCATCAGCGTGAAGCCGATGCTCACGCCGAGCAGGTGCGGAATGGTGCGGCGGAAGCCGAAATTCAGCCCGGACGTGGCCAGCATCACGTTGTTCGGTCCGGGCGTGATCGAACTGACCAGCGCGAACAGGGCCAGCGGGCCGAGCAGCGACAGGGAGGTGAGGGGCACGTCGGCCCAGCTGGCGGGGATCAAACTCATGTTGCGGTCCTTATGGGTGCCCGGCATCCGCTTACGGAACTGTCTGCGTGTTGGGGCGGGCCGCCGGGCGCGCACTTGCGGGTCGGCGGCATTGCTGTCACTCTACGCATAGTTATCGGTACAGTACCGGTACACTTTGGCAACTCACTTTATCAACTGGCCTGGTGATAATCCCATGACAGTCGCTCCCGCCACGTCTTCAACCCTGCCCTGGCAGCCCGTGCGCCAGGCCGACGCCACGCTGGTGGCGCAGTTGGCCGAGGGCCTGGCCCGCCGCATCGACGAACAGGGCCTGCGCCCCGGCACCCGCCTGCCGTCCATCCGCAAGATGGCCGAGCAATCCGGCGTCAGTCGTTTCACCGTGGTGGAAGCATACGACCGGTTGGTCGCTCGCGGGCTGGTGCAGTCGCGGCGCGGAGCGGGTTTTTTCGTGCGCGCCCGCAGCGGCCCCCTGGCCGCCGTCGCGCCCGCGCCTGCCCATACCCTGGCCGCGCCGGCCAGGGTGGACGTGGCCTGGCTGCTGCGCAGCATGTTCCGCGAAACCTCCGTCCACGGCATGCCGGGCGGCGCCGGCCTGTTGCCGCCGGACTGGCTGGATCCCGAAATGGTGGCGGGCGCCGTGCGCGCGGTGGGCCGGTCGGTGCGCGGCCAGCTCGTGTCCTACGGCCACCCGCAGGGTTTTCTGCCGCTGCGCCAGCAGATCGCCGCATCGCTGCAGGGCGAGGGCGTGCCCGCCCATCCCGAGCGCAATCTGCTGACCACCAATGGTGTCACGCACGCGCTGGACCTGATCGCGCGGCACCTGGTCAAGCCCGGCGATACGGTGCTGGTCGAGGATCCCGCCTGGTTCCTGATTTTCGGCCGGCTGGCGGCGTTTGGCGCCCGGCTGATCGGCGTGCCGCGCGGGCCGGACGGTCCGGACACGGCGCTGCTGGATCAGCTGGCCGCCGAGCACAAGCCCAAGCTCTTCATCATCAACAGCGCGGTCCACAATCCCACGGGCCATACGCTGTCGGCCGGCATCGCCTACGACATCCTGCGCATCGCCGAGCGCCATGATTTCCTGGTGGTCGAGGACGACACCTATGGCGATCTGCATCCGGGCGGCGCCATGAAGCTGGCCGTGCTGGACCGGCTGCGGCGCGTGATCCTGGTGAGCGGCTATTCCAAGATGCTGGCCGCCAGCCTGCGGGTGGGCTACGTGGCGGCGCACCCCGACATCCTGCAGAAGTTGGCGGACCTGAAGATGCTGGCCGGACTGACATCGCCGGAGCTGGGCGAGCGGGTCATCCACCGGGTGCTGATGGAGGGCCAGTACCGCCGTCACGCCGAGCGCGTTCGCGCCCGGGTCGACGAGGCCCGCCGGCGCTGCGTGAAAGGGCTGACGGCGCTGGGCCTGACCGTGCCGCGCGAACCGCATGCCGGCATGTTCGTGTGGGCAGACTGCGGACGCGACAGCGAGGTGCTGGCGCGCGAGGCGGCCGACCAGGGCCTGCTGCTGGCGCCGGGCACGCTGTTCTCGCCGTCGCAGGCGCCGTCCTCCATGGTGCGTTTTTCCGTCACGATGGTGGACCACAATGACATCTGGGCGAAACTGGAAAAGCTCTTCATGCCCGGCCTCTCCTGCAATAATAATGGGCAGCACTCCACCTGAAGGAACCGCCATGTCCGCACCGATCAAGCCCCTTACCGAGAACTTCGCCGTCGCGCCGCAACTGGGCCCCGACGACATGGCCGATGTGGCCGCCGCCGGCTACAAGAGCGTCATCATCAACCGTCCGGATTTCGAGGGCGGTCCCGACCAGCCGACCGCCGCGGACGTGTCCAAGGCCGCCCAGGCCGCCGGCCTGCGGATCGAATACCAGCCAGTCGTTGGCAGCGCCATGACGATCGCCGATGTGCAGCGCTTCGCCGAGCTGCTGCGCACCTTGCCCGGTCCGGTGCTGGCCTACTGCCGCACGGGCACCCGGTGCACCAATCTTTTCGCCGCCGCCCAGCAACTGGCTTGATCGGCGTCAAGGGCGCCAGGTTCGCTTGATGCGAATCTGGCGGGTTTTTCCGGTAGCATGGAGACTGTCCTCAAACCAGGAGCAGGCAAGATGTTCAAGAAGATCCTGATTCCCACCGACGGTTCGCCGCTGTCCGCGCAGGCCGCCAATGCGGGTATTTCGTTCGCGCGCTCCGTGGGCGCCGAAGTCGTTGCCCTGTACGTGACCCAGCCCTTCGCGGCCACCATCGGCTTTGACGGCATGGCGGCCGCCTATGCCATCACCGACGAAGACTACGAAAAGGCCTCGGCCGAGCAGGCCGATAAGTACCTGAAGCAGATCACCGATCGCGCCGACACCGCCGGCGTGAAGTCCGAGTCGCGCGCCGTGTCCAACTTCAACGTGGCAGACGGCATCGTCCAGGCCGCCGCAGACCAGGGCTGCGACCTGATCTTCATCGGCAGCCATGGCCGCAGCGGCCTGTCGCGTCTGCTGCTGGGCAGCGTCACGGCCAAGGTGCTGTCGCTGGCCAGCACCGCCGTGCTGGTGTACCGCGTCAAGGAAGACAAGAAGTAAGCGCGCGGGCGGCTTCAGCCGTCCGTCAGTGCGCCGCCCCTGCGGGCATCAAGCCCCTCCTCCTGGAGGGGCTTTTGCTTGGCCGCGCGTTTCGTCCACCCCGTGCAGCGCTCCCTTTGCTTTCCCTCTTGCAGCCTGACGCGCCGCGCGTAATATTGGCGATGCAAGTGCGGGCGCGCGGTACGCAACGCATCTGGCCGCGGCCTCGCGCCCGCCGCGGCAACGCCCGGTCGGGCTTGCCGTCTTCGCCCATCTGCACACAGCAAGGGAAGAGGCCATGACTCGCAAGACGCGCATCGAGCTTTACCGCAATATCGGCATCAGCGCCCATATCGACGCGGGCAAGACGACCACCACCGAGCGCATCCTCTTCTACACAGGCATCACTCACAAGATCGGCGAGGTGCACGACGGCGCCGCCGTGATGGACTGGATGGAACAGGAACAGGAACGCGGCATCACCATCACCTCGGCCGCCACCACCGCGTTCTGGAAGGGCATGGCCGGCAACTATCCCGAGCACCGCATCAACATCATCGACACGCCGGGGCACGTGGATTTCACCATCGAGGTCGAACGCTCCATGCGCGTGCTGGACGGCGCCGTCATGGTGTACGACTCCGTCGGCGGCGTGCAACCGCAGTCCGAGACGGTCTGGCGCCAGGCCAACAAGTACAAGGTGCCGCGCCTGGCCTTCGTCAACAAGATGGACCGCGTGGGCGCGGACTTCCTGCGCGTGCAGCGCCAGATCGTCGAGCGCCTGAAAGGCGACGCCGTGCCGATCCAGCTGCCGGTGGGCGCCGAGGATCATTTCGAGGGCGTGATCGATCTGGTCAAGATGAAGGCCATCATCTGGGATGATGCCAGCCAGGGCGTGCGCTTCGAGTATCGGGACATTCCGGCGAACATGCAGGCCGAGGCCGAAGCCTGGCGCGAGAAGATGGTCGAGAAGGCGGCCGAGGCCAATGAGACGCTGCTCGAGAAATACCTGTCCGGCGAGGCGCTGAGCGAAGAGGAAATCAAGCAGGGCCTGCGCGCCCGCACCGTGGCCAACGAGATCGTGCCGATGCTGTGCGGCAGCGCCTTCAAGAACAAGGGCGTGCAGGCCATGCTGGACGCGGTGATCGACTACCTGCCGTCGCCGGTGGACGTGCCGGCGATCAAGGGCCACGACGAGCGCGACCGCGAGATCGAACGCCATCCGACCGACAAGGAACCGTTCTCGGCCCTGGCCTTCAAGATCATGACCGACCCCTTCGTCGGCCAGCTGGTGTTCTTCCGCGCGTATTCCGGCGTGGTGAAGTCGGGCGATTCCGTCTACATCCCCGGCAAGGAAAAGAAGGAGCGGCTGGGCCGCATCCTGCAGATGCACGCCAACGAGCGGCGCGAGATCACCGAAGTCTATGCCGGCGACATCGCGGCGGCGGTGGGGGTGAAGGACGTCACCACCGGCGATACGCTCAGCGACCCGGCGCACGTCATCATCCTGGAACGCATGGTGTTCCCCGAACCCGTGATCTCGCAGGCGGTGGAGCCCAAGACCAAGGCCGACCAGGAAAAGATGGGCATCGCGCTGGGCCGGCTGGCGCAGGAGGATCCGTCGTTCCGCGTGCGCACCGATGAAGAGTCGGGGCAGACGATCATCTCCGGCATGGGCGAGCTGCACCTGGAGATCCTGGTGGACCGGATGAAGCGCGAGTTCGGCGTGGAGGCGACCGTGGGCAAGCCGCAGGTGGCCTACCGCGAGACCATCCGCAAGACCTGCGACGAGGTCGAAGGCAAGTTCGTCAAGCAGTCGGGCGGTCGTGGCCAGTATGGCCATGTGGTGCTGAAGCTGGAGCCGCAGGAGCCGGGCAAGGGCTACGAGTTCGTCGACGCGATCAAGGGCGGCGTGGTGCCGCGCGAGTTCATCCCAGCCGTGGACAAGGGCATCCGCGAATCGCTCAACGCCGGCGTGCTGGCGGGCTACCCGGTGGTGGACGTGAAGGCGACGCTTTTCTTCGGTTCGTACCACGATGTGGATTCGAACGAAAACGCCTTCCGCATGGCTGCGTCCATGGCGTTCAAGGAAGGCATGCGGCGCGCCGATCCGGTGCTGCTGGAGCCGATGATGCAGGTCGAGGTGGAAACGCCGGAGGACTTCACCGGCAACGTCATGGGCGACCTGTCCTCGCGCCGGGGCATGGTGCAGGGCATGGAGGACATCGCGGGTGGCGGCGGCAAGCTGGTGCGGGCCGAGGTGCCGCTGGCCGAGATGTTCGGCTACTCCACGTCCCTGCGTTCGTTGACGCAGGGACGGGCGACCTACACCATGGAGTTCAAGCACTACGCCGAGGCGCCGCGCCAGGTGATGCAGGAAGTCATCGCGGCCAAGGGCGGCGGCCGCTGATCGCGTCGCGGGCGGATCAGGCCGGGGCGGCGGCGGTTGCCGTCCGGCCGCGCCCGCGCAGCGATGCCAGCCGCACGCCCAGCAGGATCATCACGAAGCCGTAGGCATGGAACAGCTGCGGCGCTTCGCCCAGCAGCGGCCAGGCCAGCAGCGCCGCGTAGACTGGCACCAGGAACATCGACAGCCCCGCCGTGGCCGGACCGGCCTGGCTGATCAGCCGGCCGTACACGTAATACGCGCCAAGGCTGGGCACGATGGCCAGGAACAGCAGCGCGGCCGCCAGGCGAGGGTCGCTCCAGGCCGGCGCGGCGCCAGTCAGCGTTTCAACGGCGGCGAAGGGCGCCAGCGCCAGCGCGCCTGCGGCCATCATCACGGCCAGCTTGGCGCTGGCAGGCACCGCGGGCTGGGGCAGGCGCTTTTGCAGCACCGTGTAGAAGGCCCAGCCGGTGGCGGCCAGCAGCACCCACAGATCGCCCTGGCCGAAGGCCAGTCGCGCCAGCACATCGGCGTCGCCGCGCGACAGCACCGTCAACACGCCGCCCAGCGCCAGCAACAGGCCGGCCCCGCGCGTGGCCGGCAGGGGCTTGCGCCAGATCAGCGCTTCGAGCAGCGATACCAGGATGGGGCTGCACGAGAAGATCAGCGCGATATTCGTGGCGCTGGTGTGCTGCGCGCCGATGTATTGCGGCGCCACTGCCACGCCCATGCCCAGCACCGCCAGGGGCAGCAGCGAGGGCAGGCCGCGGCGCAGCGCCTGGCGATGCCGGTACAGCGCGGGCGCGGCGATCGGCAGCAGGATCAGCAGCGCGATCAGCCAGCGGCCGAAGGCCAGGAAAACGGGGGGAAGGGCGGCGTCGTGGGCCCATCGGGCCGCCACCATGTTGGAGGCGAAAAGCGCGGGGGCGCTGAAAAGCATGGCCGTGCCGGCAAGGCCCAGGCCGGGGCGTGCTGCGGGTGCTGCGGTGTGAGGCATGATGTCCGGCCGCGCGGGTCGGCGCGCGGCTTGCTGCGATGAATCGTCGGTGTCCGGGCGGGGTTGTGCCGCCGCTCGGGCGCCGGATCGGACGGGCGGGGTGGTGCCTGTCTTGATGGAGAGTCTATCGGCAGATCCGCAAAATAGGTTTCTGCATTCACGCCTGACCTTGCGTATTTGAAAAATTAATATCCTCTAAAATTCAATTTTGAAGAGATATTCTCCCGAGCAGGAGCGCCCGCGTGTCCACACCGCCCAAAATCGATGAAACCGACCGCAAGATCCTGCGCGCGTTGCGCGCCGACGGCCGGCTGACCAACCTGAAACTGGCCGAGCAGGTGGGGCTGTCGCCCACGCCTTGCTGGAACCGCGTCAGGGCGCTGGAAGAGGCGGGAGTGATCGAGGGCTATGCGGCGCTGTTGAACCAGAAGGCGCTGGGCCTGCCGGATACCGTCATGATCGAGGTGACGCTGGAACATCACGACGACGACACGCTGGCGCGCTTTGGCAACGAGATCACGCGCCTGCCGGAGGTGGTCGAGGCTTTCCTGGTCACGGGCGAATACGACTATCTGATCAAGGTCGCCGTCGCCGGCACCGAGGGTTACGAGGAATTCCTGCGCAAGCGTCTGTACAAGCTCAAGGGTGTGCGGCACAGCCGTTCCACGTTCGTGCTGCGGCGGCTCAAGCACACGCCCTCGGTCGAGCCGTGACGCATGAGTTCCCAGCGTGGGGCGGCGTCGGGCCGCTTCAGCCCAGTCCGTTCAGGAAATCGTCGATCGCACCGTTGAACGCGCGTGGATTGCCCAGGTTCATGCCATGCGAAGAGCCGGCGATGTCGATGCGCCGCGCTTGCGGCAGCCAGCGCGACAGCGCATCCAGCACGGCGGGGTAGGGCTGCGGGCTGAGGGCGCCGCCGATCAGCAGGGTGGGCAAGGCCAGGCCACCGATCTGTGCGGCGGTCAGGACGGGCGGTTTCTCGTCGACCTGTCCGAACAGGGTGCCGACGTTGTCGCGCACCATTTCCTTGAACCAGGGCACCATGCGCTGCCAGGTGTTGGGGCCGGTCACCGTGTCCACGAACAGCGCCAGGCCGGTGTCCACGTCACCCTGCCGGATCAGCGTGAGCGCCTCCTGGCGGAAGCTGCCGGGCAGATCATCTTCGCCGGGCAGGGGCAGGCCGGGATCGGCCAGCGTCAGGCTGCGCAGGGCGTCGGGCCGCCGCAGGGCGACTTCCAGCGCGACGCGGCCGCCGCGCGAATGGCCGACGAGGTCGGCGCGTCCGCCGGCCACCTGGTCGATGAACTCCAGCACGTCCTCGGCGTGTTGCGCGACAGAGAAGCCGCCGCCTTCGCCGTTCCAGGCCTCTGGCCAGTACCGGCGCAGGCAGACGGCCAGCACGCGGCGGCTGCGGCCCAGCGGGCCCATCTGCGATTTCCAGTAGCGGCTGTCCGACAGCGAACCATGCACCAGCACTAGCGGGTCGCCGCTGCCATATTCGGTGTAGGACATGGCATAGCCGCCGATGATGGCGGTCTGCTGGGGCAGGACGGGTTCGGAACGCATTGGTGCAGGGTTGGGAGGGCCAGGGTCGCATTCTAGCCCGACGCGCCGCGCCCTTTGAGGCGCCGAGGCCGGAACGGCGGCTCCGTGAACTGCTGATATGCTAATTACGGATCGCCCGCCGTCCGGCGGGTTTTTGCGAACACTCATTTGATCGGAGCTGTCCCGATGTCCCCGGAGTCTCTTGCCGCCTTGCCCGAATCCGCCCAACGTGTTGCCCGCCTTCTGCTGGAGCTGGGCCACGACAAGCCCGTGGTGGTCCTGCCTCAGACCGGCAAGACCTCGGCGGAAGCGGCGGCGGGCCTGGGCTGCGAGGTGGCGCAGATCGCCAAGTCGATCATCTTCCGCCGCGCTGCCGACAACGCGCCTGTGCTGGTGATCGCCAGCGGCACCAACCGGGTGGACGAGGCCAAGGTGTCCGCGCAGGTGGGCGCGCTGGCCAAGGCCGACGCCAAGTTCGTGCGCGACATGACGGGCTACGCCATCGGCGGCGTCTGCCCGATCGGCCACGCGGTCAAGCCGGTGATGCTGCTGGACCAGGATCTGTTCCAGTACGACAGCCTGTGGGCCGCCGCCGGGCATCCGCATGCGGTGTTCAACCTGACGCCGCAACAACTGGCCGACATGACCGGCGCGCCGGTCGCGGACGTGGCGCAGCGCGCCTGACCCCGCTGGCCGCCGCGCGGCCGGGCTGTCAGCGCGGATGCGCCAGCAGCCCGTCGATCAGCACCTGGCGCAGGCCCCGGCTACAACTTTCCACGCGTCCCTGCACGCCATAGACGGCGGCCAGCGCCTGCGGCGTGATCACATCCGTGGGCGCGCCGGCCCCCGCCAGCCGGCCCTGGTGGATCAGCACCGCCCGGTCGGCATGCTGCAGGGCCGCGTTCAGATCGTGCAGCACGATGACGCTGATCAACCCGTGCCGCCGCGTCTCCTGGCGCAGCAATTGCATGACGTGGAACTGGTAGTTCAGGTCCAGCGCCGACAGCGGCTCGTCCAGCAGCAGCACGCGCGGACGGCGGATCAAGGCCTGGGCCAGGCCGACCAGCTGCTTCTGCCCGCCCGAGAGCGCGTCCAGATAATGCAGGGCCAGGGGGGCGATGCCCAGGCGTTCCAGCAACGTCTCGATCTCGGCGGGGCTGGCAGAGGGCGCCAGCCCGTCGCCGGCGCGGGCGGCCACCAGCACGGATTCGAACACCCGCAGATGGACTTCGGCGGGCAGGCCTTGCGGCAGGTAGACGACGTGGCGCGCGCGTTCGGCCTGATCGGCCGTCGCAAGGTCGCGGCCATCCAGCCGCGCCGTCCCGGCGCGCACGCGGACGAGGCCCGCCAGCGTCTTGAGCAACGTGGACTTGCCGCTGCCGTTCGGTCCCAGCAGCGCGGTGAGTTCGCCGGCGGCCAGCGGGGGCAGGCTCAGCCCGTGCAGCACGTCCTGCCGGCCATAGCCGGCCTTCAGCTCGTCCACCTCGAGCATCGCGGGCGCAAGGGGGGAAGCCGGGTTCATGGCAGGCGGCGGCGCATGACCACCGATACGAAGAAGGGGATGCCGACCAGCGAGGTCACGATGCCGACCGGGATGATCACGCCGGGCATCAGGTTCTTGGACGCCAGCGACGCGAGCGACAGGATGGTGGCGCCGGTCAGTGCGCTGCCGGGCAGGTAATAGCGGTGATCCTCGCCGAACAGCCGGCGGGCGATATGGGGCGCCACCAGGCCGATGAAGCCGATGGTGCCGACGAAGGCCACGGACAGCGCCGACAGCAGGCTGACGCGCGCCAGCGCCGCCACGCGCACGCGCCGCACGTCGACGCCAAAGCTGGCGGCGCGCTCTTCGCCCAGCCGCAGCGCCGTCAGCTTCCAGGACTGACGCAAGGCCAGCGGCAGGGCCAATGCCACAGCCACGGCCAGCGCGCCGGCCGACGCCCAGCTGGAGCGCGACAGGCTGCCCATGGTCCAGAACACGAGGTTTTGCAGCGCCTCGGCGCTGGCGACGAATTGCACCAGCGACACCAGCGCGTTGAAACTGAACACCATGGCGATGCCGAACAGCACCACGCCCTGGGTGTTCATACCCGCCCAGCGCGCCGCCGCGTCCAGCGCCAGGGCCGCCAGCGCGGCGAACAGGAAGGCGTTGCCGGCGATCAGCCAGCCCGCGGGCACGCCGGGCAGGCCGAGGTTGAGCACGATGGCCAGCGAGGCGCCGAAGGCGGCCGCCGAAGACACGCCCAGCGTGAACGGGCTGGCCAGCGGGTTGTTGAGGATGGTCTGCATCTCGGCGCCGGCCAGGCCGAGCGCGGCGCCAACCAGCGCGGCCATCAGGGCCTGCGGCAGACGGATGTCCCAGACGATGACGCGGGTGCTGGGATCGGCCGCGGCGGGCGCGCTCAGCGCGCGCCACAATTCGCTCCAGGACAGGGCGGACGGCCCCGTCGTGAAGTCAGCCAGCAGTGCGATGAAAATCGCCGCCAGCAGCAGGGCGATGAGCCCTGCCCGGCGGCGCAGGATGTGCCGATAGGCGGTGACCGCGGACGCGGCTGCCGCCATTACTGCAGCAGTTGGAGACGGCTCTTGGCCGTGCCGGCGGCGGGCGCGCTGGGATAGTCGCGGACGATGCGCTGCAGCGTCGTCTTGGCGCCGGCGCGGTTGTTCAGTTCGATCTGGCTGCCGGCGATGACGAGCAGCGCATCGGGAGCGCGCGCGTTGTCAGGGGCCTTCTGGACCATGCTGGTGAGCTGCTCGATCGCACCCTTGAAGTCCTTCAGCGCGTAGCGGCTGCTGCCCAGGTAGAACTGGGCGCTCGGAGCGAGCTGGCTGGCCGGATAGAGCGCGGTGAAGGCGGCGAAGGATTCCGAGGCTTCCTTGTACTGGCCCTTGCGGAACAGGTCGATCGCGCCGTCATAGGCGGCCTGTTCCTGCGGATCGCCGGCATTCGCGCCAGGCGGGTTGGCGCTGCCGGCCGCGCCGCCGCCCTTGGCGCCGGGCTGCTGGCGGGATACGAGTTCGAGCTGGTCGCGCAATTGGGCGACCTCCTGCTGCAAGGCCTGGATCTGGTCGGCCAGTTGCAGCCGGGCGCGCTGGTTCTGTTCGTTCTGCTGTTGCACCTGTTGGCGCAAGTCTAGAATGGCCCGGCGGGCCTCGTCGTCGGCGAAAGCTTGGACGGGAGCGGCCAGGGCGGCCAGCGCCAGACCGGCGGAGGCAATCAGGGGACGCAGGGACAGAACGTTATTGCGCATGAAAATTCCCGGGTGAAAAAAGAAACGCCGGGACGGCCGGCTGACCGTCCCGACGCGTCGTGGGGCAATCGACTATACGAAAAGCTTAGCGCTGATAAACGATATCGGCGCGGCGGTTTTCCGCGAAGTCAGCTTCCGACGTGCCACTCGCCTTCGGCTTTTCCTTGCCGAAGCTGATGGTTTCGATCTGGTTGTCGCTGACGCCCAGCAGGGTCATCATGCGACGAACCGCGTCGGCACGGCGCTGGCCCAGGGCCAGGTTGTATTCGGCGCCGCCGCGCTCGTCGGTGTTGCCTTCGATCTTGATGCGTTGCTGCTGGTGCGAGGCCAGGTAACGGGCATGGGTTTCCACCAGGCTGCGGTACTGGTCCGACACCGAGTAGCTGTCGAAGTCAAAGTATACCGAGCGCTGTTGCGCCAGGATGCTTTGGGGGTTGAAGGGATCAAGGATCTGGCCAGAGGCCTGTCCTTGGCCAGCGCCTCCGCCCTGACCCGCTTTATCGTCGAGAGGGACGGAGCTGCAAGCTGCCAGGGTGGCGGCCAGAGCGGCGATGGTTAGGCTTTTGGCAATGCGCGACTTCATGATAGTTCCTTTGCAAAGAGAGTCACACGTGTTATCGGGTAAATGGGCCCCAAGTCGGTTCACGTATTTCCCCATTCAGTACCGAAAGCGTCTGCCGTACGCGGCCATCGCTCGACACACCCGCAAGCACGCTACGGCCGTTCTGCACGGCGGCGTAGAGGACTTGCATGCCATTCGGCGCGAAGCTCGGAGACTGATCGTCACGACCATCAGTCAGCAAGGATTCGGAGCCTGAGGACAGGTTCAACGAGGCGATTCGAAACGCGCCGTCGCGTCTTGCAACGTACAGCAACGTCGATCCATCGGGGGAAATTCGGGGTGAGATGTTGTAACCACCATTAAACGTGAGGCGGCGAGCATCGCCACCGTCCAGGCCGGTCTGATAGATTTGCGGCCCGCCGCTGCGGTCACTGGTAAAGATAATGGAACGGCCGTCTGGCGTAAAGCTCGGCTCGGTGTCAATCCCGGGAGAACGCGTAACTCGGCGCATATTCGAGCCGCCGGCCGCGCTGACGATGTAAATTTGCGACAACCCGTCGCGCGTCAGCGCCACGGCCAGCTGGGTGCCGTCGGGCGACCAGCCCGGGGCGCTGTTGTTGCCCTTGAAGTTGGCCACGGGCACGCGGGCGCTGGTGGCCAGGGTGTGCACATACACGACCGGCTTGCCGGATTCGAAGCTCACATAGGCCAGCTTCGAACCATCGGGCGACCAGGAGGGCGAGATGATCGGCTCGCGCGAGCGCAGCGCGACCTGGGGATTCTGGCCGTCGGCGTCGGCGACCTGCAGTTCGTAGGTCGGACCCTGCTTGAGCACGTAGGCGATGCGGGTGGAGAACACGCCGCGCACGCCGGTGATCTTTTCGTAGATGCGGTCGGCGATCTGGTGGGCGACGCGGCGCAGTTCCTGTTCGGTACCCGAGAACGCCACGCCGTCCAGCTGACCCTTCTTGACCGTGTCGGCCAGGCGGTAGCGCACGTCGTAGCGGCCGTCGGCGCCGCGCACGATGCTGCCATAGGCCAGGAAGTCGGCGCCCTTCGAGCGCCAGTCGTCGTGCGAGATGGCCGAATCGACGTTCAGGCCGGCGCCGGCGGCGCTGATCAGGCGGAACTGGCCCGTGCGGGTCAGGTCGGCGCGGATCACCTCGGCCAGGGCGCGACCGTGGGCATCGTCCACGGCGAAATCGGCGATGGCCACCGGGTATTGGGTGGCGCCGGTGCCGGAAATGTCGACGCGCAGTTGCGCGTGGGCCGGCCGGACGGCCAGCAGGCTGGCGAACGCCAGCAGTAGCGCCAGTCCGTACGTTCGCCAGAACGCAAGGAGGGGGGCGCTTCGGCTATGGGCGGGAGTCATGATCAGCAATCTCCTGTCTATTAGTACATGCTGTACTCACCGTAGATACTCGGTTCGTAGCGGCCATTCGAAGGTTTCGGGAAGGGGTTGCAGCGGCGTATGCCGGCTTCGATCGCGCGGTCGAACGCCGGGATGCCCGAAGAGCGGGTAATCGTAACTGCGGTGACCTTGCCGTCAGAAGTATTCAACTTTACTTGGTATTCGGCCGTGGGGTTCTCCGCGCCGCTGCGGGGAGGCGTCGGATAAGCCACGCCCGGCTGCACGCAGGCACGGACTTTGGCGCCATAGCCCGCGTCGCGGCCGCCGGATCCGCCGGTCTGGTTGCGGTCGGCGGTGCCGCCCGGGATGCCGGCCGCGCCGAGCGCGTCGTTGCGGAAAGCGTCCTTGAGGGCCTTGTCGGCGGCCGCCTTTTTGGCGGCCTCTTCCTTGGCCTTCTTCTCGGCGGCGGCCTTCTCGGCGGCGACCTTTTCAGCCGCGGCCTTTTCGGCGGCCGCCTTCTCGGCAGCAGCCTTTTCGGCGGCGGCCTTCTTGGCGGCGTCTTCCTTGGCCTTCTTCTCGGCGGCGGCCTTTTCGGCCGCGGCCTTTTCCGCAGCGGCCTTCTCGGCGGCAGCCTTGTCAGCGGCCTGGCGTTCCTGCTCCAGGCGCTTCTTTTCCTTCAGCTCGGCCTGCTTGCGCTCTTCCTCCAGGCGCGCCTTCTCCTTGGCGGCCTCGGCGGCTTCGCGCGCCTTTTCCTCTTCCTCACGCTTCTTCTTGGCTTGCTGCAGCGCGATCTCAGGGTCGACTTCCGACTTGGGCGGCTGGACCTTGGGTTCGGGCGGAGGCGGGGGAGGATCCGGCTGCTTCTGCGGCTCGGGTTCCGGTTGCGGCTTGGGCTGAGGCTGGGGTTTGGGCGGTTCGGGCGTGGGCGGCGGCGAAACGGGCGAATTGCCGTTCGCCCAGAGCTGCACTTCCACCGGGCCGGGCGTTTCCGTGCGCCAGTTCAGGTTGAAGATCAACACGGCCAGCAGCAGCGCGTGCACCAACAAGGCCAGAAGCAGGGCTTTCCGGTTGTCAGTGTTGGGCGGCGTGGCCGGGGGGCCGCTGCGGTGTCGAATGATGGGTGGCGTCATGGGCGTTGCATGCCGGCGAGCCGGCGGGAGAGCGTCGCGTTAGCGTTTCTTCGCGGGAGCGGGCTGGTTGCCGCCGGCGGACTGGTCCACCAGCAGGCCCAGGCGGGTGATGCCGTTGGTGCGCAGCTCGTCCATGACCTTCACGACCGTCTCGTAGGGCACCTTGCCATCGGCGGCGATGACCACCGGGGTTTCCGCGGTGATGCGCGAACGCACCTGCGCCACCAGCTCGGGCCGGGCGATGTCCTGCATCGTCGCGCCGGGCTCGCGCATGCGCAGCGCGATCTTGCCGTCTTCGGAGATCTGCACTTCCAGCGGCTTGACCGGCACGTCGGAGGCGGCGCCGACCGACGGCAGCTGGATCAGGCCCGGCGTGATCAGGGGCGCGGTCACCATGAAGATGACCAGCAGCACCAGCATCACGTCGATGTAGGGCACCACGTTGATGTCGGCCTTCATGCGGCGGCCGGACCTGCCGCGCGAGCTTACCGAGGGCATTAGCGCACCTGCCGTTGCAGAATGTTCAGGAACTCGTCGACGAAGCTGTCGAAGCGGATCGACAGACGGTCGATGTCATTGGTGAAGCGGTTATAGGCGACCACGGCTGGGATGGCCGCGAACAGGCCGATGGCGGTGGCGATCAGCGCCTCGGCGATGCCGGGGGCGACCGAGGCCAGCGTGGCCTGCTGCATGTTCGACAGGCCGATGAAGGCGTGCATGATGCCCCAGACCGTGCCGAGCAGGCCGATGTACGGCGACACCGAGCCGGCCGAGGCCAGGAAGTTCAGGTGCGATTCCAGCGAGTCCATTTCGCGCTGGTAGGCGGCGCGCATGGCGCGGCGCGGGCCGTCCAGCAGGGCGGTGGCGTCGCCGCCGGAACCGCCGCCGCGGCGGGCTTTCAGGAATTCGGTCATGCCGGCGTCGAAGATGCGGGCCAGGGCGCCTTGCTCGTCGCGGCGCGAGGCCACGGCCTGCTGCAGCATGGACAGGTCGCCGCCGGACCAGAAGTCATCCTCGAAGCGGCGAGTTTGGGAGTCGGCGCGCTTGATGGCCAGGCGCTTGGCGAAGATGTAGGTCCAGGACATGATCGAGATGCCCAGGAGCATCAGCATGATCAGCTGGACCGGCACGCTGGCGTGCGAAATCAGCGAAAGCAACGACATGTCGTTGGTGGCTTGCATGGTTATTCCTGAATTGATCCCAGTTTGGCGCGTAGGTCGGCCGGCAGTTCCGCCGGCCGCATTTGAACGGCATCGACACAGCAGACTTGGATGTTGCCTTCGGCAAGCAGTTCCCCGTCGCGTTCCGCGCGCTGCGCGAAGTGTATCGAAGCGCGGCCCAGTCGTGTGACTCGGCTGCGTATGGTAAGCAAGTCATCCAGCCGGGCCGGCTTGCGGTAGGCCATGTCCAGCGCCTTGACGACGAACAGCCGCTGCTCCGAGACAGCCAGGCCGGACTGGTTGATTCCCAGATCGCGCAGCCACTCGGTGCGGGCGCGTTCGAGGAATTTCAAGTAGTTGGCGTAGAAAACCACTCCTCCAGCGTCCGTGTCTTCGTAGTAGACGCGGACCTGGAAGAGGGATTCTGGGGACTTCGGATCGGTCACGATGCGGATAGGGGCGTTGCGTATTCGGGACGCGAAAAGTCCGTAGTAACTATAGGGTTAGAGCGTGTCCAGCTTTGCCAGCACTTGCTCAAGCGCGGACTGTACCGGAATCTTGACCGCTTCGGTTTCCCGACGGGCCTGCAATTCCACCACACCGTCGTTCAGACCGCGTTCTCCAACTGTTACGCGCAGCGGCGCGCCGATCAGTTCCCACTCGGCGAACATGACGCCGGGACGGGCGTCGCGGTCGTCCAGGATGACGTCCACGCCGCGCGCCAGCAGCGATTCGTAGAGCTTCTGTGCGGTGTCACGCACCGTTTCACTTTTACCCCAGCCGACCGGGCAGATCACCACTTCGAAGGGGGCGATGGCGCGCGGCCAGATGATGCCGCGGGCGTCGTGGTTCTGCTCGATGGCGGCGCCCACGATGCGGGTCACGCCGATGCCGTAGCAGCCCATTTCCAGCGTGGCGGGCTTGCCGGTCTCGTCCAGGAACGTGGCCTTGAGGGCCTCGGAGTACTTCTTGCCCAGATAGAAGACGTGTCCGACTTCGATGCCGCGCATGATGGAAAGCGTGCCCTTGCCGTCTGGCGAGGGGTCGCCGGCGACCACGTTGCGCAGGTCGGCGACCTGCTCGGGCTCGGGCAGGTCGCGGCCCCAGTTCACGCCCTGGATGTGGAAGTCTTCCTTGTTGGCGCCGCAGACGAAATCCGCCATGTGGGCGACCGTGCGGTCGGCCACGACGCGGACCGGCCTGGCGGTGCCGACCGGGCCCAGATAGCCGGGCTTGCAGCCGAAATGCTCGACGATCTCGCTTTCGGTGGCGAAGCGGAAGCCCGCCAGGCCGGGCAGCTTGCCGGCCTTGATCTCGTTCAGCTCGTGGTCGCCGCGCAGCATCAGAAGCCAGATCTGGACCTGGCCCTTGTCGCCTTCGGTGGCCAGGACGATGGATTTGACGGTCTGTTCCAGCGGGATGCCGAGCAGCTTGGCCACGTCCTCGCATTTGGCGGCGCCGGGGGTGGCCACTTCGGCCATGGGCTGGCGGGCCTCGCCGCGCACCGGGTACAGGTTGGGCGCCTCGGCCAGCTCGATGTTGGCGGCGTATTCGGAGTCGCTGTTGTAGACCAGCAGGTCCTCGCCGGTTTCGGCGATGACCTGGAATTCATGGCTGCGGGTGCCGCCGATGGAGCCGGTATCGGCCGCGACGGCGCGGAACTCCAGGCCCAGGCGGCTGAAGATGCGCATGTAGGCGGCGTACATCGTGTCGTAGCTGCGCTGGGCGCCGGCTTCGTCGCGGTCGAAGGAGTAGGCGTCCTTCATGGTGAATTCGCGGCCGCGCATCAGGCCGAAGCGGGGGCGGCGCTCGTCCCGGAACTTGGTCTGGATGTGATAGAAGTTGACCGGCAGCTGGCGGTAGCTGTGGATCTCGTTGCGCGCGATGTCGGTGATGACTTCCTCGGACGTGGGCTGCAGCACGAAATCGCGCTGGTGACGGTCCTTGATGCGCAGCAGTTCGGCGCCGTACTGCTCCCAGCGGCCCGATTCCTGCCAGAGTTCGGCCGGCTGGACCACCGGCATCAGCAGCTCCAGGGCGCCGGCGGCGTTCATTTCGTCACGGACGATGGCCTCGATCTTGCGGATGACCTTCAGCCCCAGGGGCATGTAGGTGTAGATGCCTCCGGCCAGCTTGCGGATCATGCCGGCCCGCGTCATCAGCTGATGGCTGGCGACTTCGGCTTCGGAGGGGGCTTCTTTGAGGGTATTGAGGTGGTAGGTAGATGCGCGCATGGTTAAAGGTGGCTGCAGATACGTATAATCGACTGTAATTGTATTGAATTCGGTGGGGGTGGCCCATGCTTGATCGCGAAGGCTACCGCCCCAATGTCGGCATCATTCTCGTCAATGGCAGGAACGAGGTCTTTTGGGGCAAGCGGATCAGGGAACATGCCTGGCAGTTCCCTCAGGGTGGCATCAAGTACGGCGAAAGCCCGGTGCAGGCCATGTATCGCGAGCTCCATGAAGAGGTGGGCTTGAAGCCCGAGCATGTCCGTATTTTGGGGCGTACACGAGACTGGTTACGTTATAACGTGCCAGATCATTTCGTCCGGCGTGAGTGGCGGGGCCACTATAAAGGACAAAAGCAGATTTGGTTCCTGCTGCGCCTGATCGGACGCGACAGCGACGTATGCCTGCGCGCGACGCAGCATCCCGAATTCGACGCCTGGCGCTGGAGCCAGTATTGGGTGCCGCTGGACGCCGTCATCGAGTTCAAGCGCGATGTCTATACCCAGGCGTTGAACGAGCTATCTGCCATACTCTTCCGGCGTCATCACGAAACCCGCTACCTGCGCCAGCGCGTGCATGGCCAGCGGGCGGCTGAGAACTTGCCCGAAGGAACGGACGGTCATGCGCATATTGTTGGTTGAAGACGAACGGGACATGGCGTCCTGGCTGATGCGCGCGCTCGCTCAGAGCGGCTTCGTGCCCGACCACGCAGCGGATGCCCGCAGCGCCGAAGCCTTCATGGCCGGCAACGAGTACGACGCCATCGTCATGGATTTGCGCCTGCCGGACAAGCACGGCCTGGTGGTGTTGCGCGAAATGCGCAACCGCGACGACCGCACGCCGGTGCTGCTTTTGACCGCCCAGGGCGCGCTGCAGGACCGCGTGCGCGGCCTGAACCTGGGCGCCGACGACTTCCTGACCAAGCCCTTCGCCCTGGAAGAACTGGAAGCCCGCCTGACCGCCCTGGTGCGGCGCAGCCGCGGTCGCCAGCATCCCCGACTGCAATGCGGTTCGCTGTCCTACGACAGCGAAAGCCGCGCCTTCACGCTGGACGGCTCCCTGCTGTTCCTGACCCCGCGCGAGCACGCCGCCCTGGCGGCGTTGCTGACCCGCAGCGGTTATCCGGTGGACAAGTCGCAGCTGTTCGGCAAGGTCTTCACCCACGACAGCGAAGCGAACCCGGACGCCATCGAGGTGGTGCTGCACCGGCTGCGCAAGAAGCTGGCGGGCAGCGACGTGCGCATCGTCACGGTGCGCGGGCTGGGCTACATGCTGGAAAGCGTGGCTGCCGCGCCTGCCGAGGGTAACTGAGCGGCGGGCCGGGACGGCCCGCATCCCGCTTGCCCGGGATGACGCCCGCGTCCGGCGCCTAAAGTTTTTTCAAACAGGCGTACAGAATTCCCCGTTGGACCGGCCCGAAGGGCCTGTCCTATCTTTGTCTCCAAGCGAGGTCCCTACGGACCCGAACAAGGGGGGAGACAATGAAACGCTCATCTCGCGCGGCCGTCGCCGTATTCTGCCTGTCCGCCGCCGGCGCGCCGTGGGCACCGGCGCAAGCGGCCGAAATCACCCTCATGGGATACCGCGGCGCGTTCGAGCAGAACTACGTCAAGGCGGTGATCGAGCCGTTCATGAAGGCGCACCCGGACATCTCGGTGGTCTATGCCGGGGTTCAGAACGCCGCTGCCGCGCTGGGCAATCTGCGCGCGCAAAAGAGCTCACCGCAGGCCAATGCCGTCATCATCGACCTGTCGGTCGCCAAGATCGCCCGCGATGAGGGGCTGCTGGCCGAGCTGGACCTTGCCCGCATTCCCGCCTATGGCGATCTGGCGGATCTGGGCAAGGACCTGGGCGCCGCGGCGATTCCGCTGACATACGACACGCTGACCCTTATCTACGACCGCGACGCCTTCGTCGAAGCGCCCACCAGCTGGAACGCCTTCTGGGATCCGAAGCAGCGAGGCAAGGTGACGATTCCCGCTCAAGGCGGCGGCGACATCCAGGCCATACTCCTGACCATCATCGCCAACCGCATGGCGGGCGAGCGCGACTACAAGAAAACGATCCAGCCCGGCGTGGACAAGCTGGTCAAGCTCGCGCCCGCGGTGCAGACCTGGGAGCCCAAGCCCGACGCCTACACGCTGGTGGCCAATGGCACGTCCACGCTGTCGATCGGCTACAACGCCCGTTCCCAGTACTACTACGACCAGACGGAAGGCCGTCTCCGGTCCATCAGCCCGAAAGAGGGCTCGGCCTCGCAGATCAACGTGATCGGCGCGATCGCCAATGCGGCTGAACCGGCCGCCACGCTTGCCTTCATCCAATACGCAATCAGCCCCGAGGCGCAGGAGAGTTTCGCCAGGACCATGTTCTATGCGCCGACCAATACACGGGCCGAGGTCGACGAGGCGACCCGCGCCCGCATTCCGATGATGGATCCGGAACAGCGCGCCAGGCTCATCCCGGTGGATTGGATGAGCATCGGCGACATGCGGGAAAGCATGCTGCGGCCCTGGCGCCGCCAGATCATTCCCGCCAGCCGCTGAGCGATCCGTTCGCGGCCCCCACGGTCGGCGCACTTTTCTTCCGTTTTCCCTGACAGGACGAGCAAGCATGCAAATGGCGGACATGGACGCGTGGACGACGCGCGAGGCGGCCGGCACGGACGCTGGCGAACCAGCCTATCTTCTGCTTGACGGCGTGACCAAGCGCTATTCAGGCCAGCAGGCGGCGGTCGACGACCTGCATCTGGCCCTGCCGCGCGGCAAGCTGCTGGGCCTGCTCGGCCCGTCCGGCTGTGGCAAGACGACGACCCTGCGCATGATCGCGGGCCTGTTGTCCGTGACGTCCGGGCATATCCGGGTGAGCGGCGACGATATTTCGAACAAGCCGCCGCACCAGCGTGATATCGGCCTGGTCTTCCAGAACTATGCCTTGTTCCCGCACATGTCGGCGGCGCAGAACGTCGCCTTCGGCCTGGAAATGCGCGGCGTGGGCAAGGCGGAAATCCAGGCGCGCGTGGACGAGGCGCTGGAGATGGTGCGCTTGCCGGGATATGGCTCGCGCAGGCCCAGGGAAATGTCCGGCGGGCAGCAGCAGCGGGTGGCGCTGGCTCGCGCGCTGGTCATCCGGCCTCGCATCCTGCTGCTTGATGAGCCCTTGTCCAACCTCGACGCCAAGCTGCGCGACGAGATGCGGCTCGAGATCCGCGACATCCAGCAGCGGCTCGGCATCACCACGGTATTCGTGACGCACGATCAGGTCGAGGCCTTGACCATGTGCGATGTCGTGGGCGTGATGGCCGGCGGCAGGCTGGCGCAGCTGGGCACGCCCCAGGATATCTACGAGCGGCCCGCCACGCTGTTCGTCGCCGATTTCGTCGGCCGCACCAACGTGTTGGACGGCCAGATCGAGGCGGACGGCGCGGTGCGCCTGGGCGCGGGCCTGTATCGCTGCGATACACGTGGCCTGCGGCGCGGCAAGGCCAAGATCGTGATCCGGCCGCATCGCATTCATGTGACCAGCGACAGGGACCGGTCGCTGGTCAGCGTGGTCACCAACAGCGCCCATGGAAGCGTGCGGCGCGTAACCTATATCGGGGATGTGGTGCAGTACGGCATCGATATCGGCGTCGCCGAACTGAAGGCGGAGGTCCATACCGCCAGCGGAGGCCATACGGTGGCCGCGGGCGACAAGGTGCTGTGCGAATGGAAGCCGCAGGACATGATCGTCTTCGAAGGTTGCGCACCATGAGCACGCTTGCCGGGACGCTCGCGCGCCGCGCGGGGCAGCCCCGTTTCGCCGTCCTCGCGCTGGCCTTGCTGGCGCCGATGGCCGTCGTCAACCTGGCGGTCTTCCTGTGGCCCGTGTTCCGGCTGGGCCAGATTTCCTTCTTGGAAAGCCGCGCCGGCGTGCTGACAGGCGAGTATTCGCTGGCCAGCTACGCCGGCTTCCTGACCGACCGCTTCAGCCTGGAGCTGCTGGGAAACTCCCTGTTCCTGTCGCTGCTGGTGACCTTCATCACACTGTGTTGCGCGTATCCGATCGCGTTGTTCCTGCATCGGCTGCCTCCCGCCCGGCGCAATCTCCTGTTCGTCATCACGGTATCGCCGCTGCTGGTCAGCGCCGTCGTCAGGACATACGGCTGGATGGTCATCCTGGGCGATCAGGGCCTGGTCAACAGCCTGTTGCTGTCGACCGGGCTGATTTCGGCGCCGCTGCGGCTGGTGAACGGCTGGATCGGCGTGACCGTCGGCCTGGTCGAGGTGCTGATTCCCTATATGGCGCTGTCGCTCATTTCCGGTTTCGGCCGGCTTGATGCGCACCTGGAGGAAGCCGCCGCGTCGCTAGGCGCCAATGCGTGGCGGCGATTCTTCCGGGTGGTGTTTCCGCTGACCATGCCGGGCGTTGCGCTGGGCTGCCTGTTGTGCTTCGTACTGTCCATGTCCTCGTTCATCACGCCCAAGCTGCTTGGCGGCGGCCGGGTGTTCCTGCTGGCCACCGAAATCTATGACCTGGCGGTCATCCAGCTGGAATGGCCCAGGGCTGCCGCCACGTCGGTCGTTGTGCTGCTGTTGTTCGGCATTGCTCTGGCCTGCTACACACGCATCGCGCGCCGCGCCGAGTGAGAAGGAGAGCGCCCATGATTGGCAAGATCACCGTCCCCTTCCGTGTGCTGGTCCTGTGCCTGTATCTGTTCCTGCTCGGGCCGATGCTGATCGTCGTGCCGCTGTCTTTCAGCAACGATAGCTACCTGGTCTTTCCGCCGCAGAGCTGGGGCGTGCGCTGGTACGAGGCGATGTTCAGCCACGACAAGCTGCTGCAGGCCTTTCGGGTCAGTCTTGGCATAGCCGCGGTGGTGACGGCGCTGTCGCTGGCCGTGGGCGTGCCGGCGGCCTATGCCGTGCGCCGCTGGCGCTTTCCGGGGCGCGACGCGCTGCTGAGCCTGTTCACCGCGCCGTTGCTGCTGCCGTCCATCGTGCTGGGCCTGGCCATCCTTCTTGTGTTCGCCAACGCCGGGTTGCTGGGGACCTATACCGGGCTGATCGCGGCTCACCTGGTCGTCACCACGCCTTATGTCATGCGCATCATGACCACCGCGTTCGCCACGCTGCCGCCGTCGGTGGAAGAGGCGGCGGCCATGCTGGGCGCGGCGCCGCTGACGGTGTTCCGTCGCGTCACCTTGCCGCTGCTGGCGCCGGGCTTCGTCGCCAGCGCAGCGCTGTCCTTTTTGATCTCGTTCGATGAGGTCGTGATTTCGCTCTTCATCACCGGACCGCGCTTGAAGACGCTGCCTGTCGAGATTTTCGACTACGTGGAGAGCAGGACGGATCCGATGACCGCCGCCGTCTCGGTCATGCTCATCGTCGCCACGCTGTTCGTCGTGTTCCTTGTCGAGCGCACGCTGGGCATGTCCCGGGCGCTTGGCAAATGAACGTCATTCTTCACCGGCCCTTTCAATGGAGCAGCAGTCCAAATGGAAAACATCGCGTTGTGGATGTCGCAGCCGCATCATGGCTACCTTGAGATCGCCCGGACGCTGGGCGTGAAGTCGCTGATCCTGGAACTGGAACACGGCACTTTCGACCTGTCGACGCTGGACCAGTTCCTGGCGTTCACCCGGGCCCTGGACATGCCGGTCCTGACCAAGATCCTTGCGCCGAATGCCGAGTCCATCCAGCAGGCGCTCGATTTTGGATCTGACGGCGTGATCGTGCCGCATCTGCTGGGCGTGGAGCATGCCCGCGCCGTGACGCGCGCCGCCAAGTATCCCCTGCTGGGCGTGCGTTCCTACACCGGCGGCCGGGTCTTTGGCTATGCGCGGCCGGCCGGCGATGCCTTCGACAGGGAGAATGTCCGCAGCAAGTGCTACGCCATGATCGAGACCGCGGAAAGCCTGGCGGATGTAGAACGGATCATCGCGCTGGATACGGTGGACGGACTGTTTCCTGGCCCATCCGACCTGGCGCTGGCGCGTGGGCGAGGCGCCTACGCGTTCAACGACGCAGACAGGGCCGACCTGCGACGCATCGCCGAGGCAGCGCGTGATGCGGGCAAGCCTTGGGTCATGCCCGCCTGGACCGCGGCCGAGCGCCAGTTCGCGCGGGAAGAGGGCGCATCCCTGCTGGTGATCGCGACCCAGACGATGACCGTGCGCGCGGGTATCGCCAGCATCATCGACGCCGTCATGCGGGAAAGCGTCGCCGCTTGATCCAAGCCCCGCCGATCAGACAGGAGCACAGCAATGAAAGTCAGCCTGGTGCAAACCAATCCGCAACCGAACCGCGCGCTCAACCTGGAGCAGACGCGCGCCCTGATGGAAGAGGCGTGCCGCACGGAAGACCCGGATCTCATCGTTCTGCCGGAATATTTCGAGGCCTATGGCATCTCCACCACCGAAAAACTGGCCATGGCCGAACCAGCCGGCGCCGCCGCCTACCGGATGGCCAGTGATTTCGCCCGCGAGCATCGCGTGTTCGTCCATGCCGGCACCATCATGGAGAAAGTCGAGCATGAGCCGCGCATCTGGAACACGTCCTTTGTGTTCGACCGGGAGGGACGCGAAGTCGCGGCTTATCGCAAGATCCACATGTTCGACATCGTCGCGCCGGACGGCTCGGTCTACCGGGAGTCGGACACCGTCAAGCCGGGCGGGGAGATCGTGACCTATGACATCGACGGTCTGAGGGTTGGCTGCGCCATCTGCTACGACATACGCTTCGCGGAACTTTTCCTGCGCCTGGCCAAGGCAGGTTGTGACGTCATCGTGCTGCCGGCCGCATTCACGCTGCAGACGGGCAAGGATCATTGGGAGGTGCTGGCCAGGGCGCGCGCCATCGAGACGCAGGCTTATTTCATCGCCTGCGGCCAGACCGGCGCGGTGACGGTCGACGGCGAGCGGCGCGCCTGCTATGGGCATTCGCTGGTGTGCGATCCCTGGGGCCATACCATCGCGCGCGCCTCCGACGGCGTGGGCCTGGTCAGCGCCCGGATCGACAGGCGCCAGATCGCGCGCGTGCGCGGCCTGATCCCGATGGCGCAACACCGCCGCCTCGCTTGCGGCTAAGGAGACCGGCATGTACACCATACGCGACATGCCCGAGCCGGTGCCGGCCGAGTTGCTGGCCCTGCTGGCCGGCGTGGAGACCGCCACGGTTGGACATTGGCGCCTGCAGGGGTTCATGCACCGCGCGATCCAGCCGCTGCTGCCCGGCGGCCGCCGCGTCGTGGGGACGGCGGTGACGCTGGCCATCGCCGGTCCGGATTCGACGCTGCTGCATCATGCGGCGGGGCTGCTGCGGCCGGGAGACATCCTGGTGGTCGATCGCCTGGGAGACGACAAATATGCGTGCTGGGGCGGCGGCGTCACCGTGGCGGTCAAGGCGACGGGCGCCGTCGCCGGCATCGTCGACGGGCCTTGCACCGATCTGGCCGAAATCATTGCGTCCGATTTTCCGATCTGGGCGCGCGGCCTCGCGCCCATCACTACGCGCCTTTACGACCTGGGCGGCGGCATGAACGTGCCGGTGAGTTGCGGCGGCGCCGTGGTCATGCCCGGCGACGCGGTCCTGGCGGACGAAAGTGGCGTGCTGGTGATCCCGCGCGATGAGGTGCTGGCAGTGGCCGAGCGGGCGCTCGCGATGCAGGATACCGGCAAGGCGCGCGAGGCCTCGGTCAGGGACGCAGGCGCGAGGCTGGGCGAGCTGTCCGGCGCCAGCGCCAAGGTGCTGGCCGGTCTGGGGAAAGGTTGACGCGCGCGGTGAGCGGGTGTTTGTCCTCTTGTACGCGGGTCCGATTGCCTATACAAAAACACGGTGTGTGGCATGAGGACGGCTCTGATCCTATCGGTTCGCGGGATGCCGGAATTGCATGAATATCCGTTTTCTCGAAACGATGATCTGGCTGTCCGAGTTGAAGAACTTCCGTGCCACGGCGGAACGCATGAACCTGACGCCGGCGGCGATCTCCAACCGCATCGCCGTCATGGAGCAGGAACTGGGCATCCGGCTCTTCGAGCGCGACGTGCGCGAAGTCCGCCTGACCCAGGAGGGCCTGCTGTTCGTGGAGGGCGCGCGCGATATCGTCGCGCGCTATGGCAGCCTGCTGACGGCGGTCCGGCCGGCCGCGACGGTCGAGGACACGGTGCGGATCGGCCTGGTGCCCAGCATGGCGTTTACCTTGCTGGCGGGCATCATGGAGCTGCTGCGCAGCAAATTCCCGCATATCCGCGTTGCCATCACCACGGACACTTCCGGCCCGCTGGCCGAGCGCCTGGAGCGGCGCGAGCTCGATGTGGTGCTGGGCCTGCCGGGGCCGAGGCGTGAACAGTACCGCGTACTGGACCTGTGCACGTTCGGCATGTTCTGGATCGCGCATGGCGGACTGGCGATCAGCGAGCAGGCGCTGGGCAGGGACGACCTGCTGAGCCATCCCATCATTTCCTACGAGATCGGGATGTACAACCACGGCCGTCTGGTGCAATACCTGTCCGAAAGCGGTTTCGAGCGTTCGCTGGTCCACTACTCCAATTCGCTGGCCACCACGGTCTGCATGATCACGGCCGGAATCGGCATCTCGGTGCTGCCGCCCATCGTCATCCAGAACGAACTGCGCAGTGGCGCGCTGCGGGTGCTGAATGTCAGGCCGGCCTTTCCGCCGACCAGCTATTGCGCCTACTACCTGGAAAGCCCGTCCTCCCGCCTTGCGCCACTGATCGCGTCCATTGCCCATGAGGTCGCGACCCAATTCTGTTCGCTGTACGACGACGCGCTGGTCTGTCAGCAGGGCAATGCCGTAGGTCTCGGGCCGCTGGCCTGAACTCCCCTGATGGCGCATGCGGGCGCGCCGGGGAGAGGAGCTGGTGCCATAATTGCGCTTTACGCCGCATGGCGGGCTTTCGTTCCAACAGCAGGCCGGTGGTGAAAGAACCCATATCCGATTCCGACGCATCCAACGGCGCGGGCGCGCGCCCATCCCGACCGCCGCGCATCGGCATCCGGGCGTTGCTCATCATCCTGCTGTTGCCAGGCGTGATCGCGCTGCTGGTCATCGACAGCCTGTACGACTACCGCACGCTGGCGGCGATCACCAACGAGGCCTATGACAGCGCCCTGGTGGAGCCCGCCCGGGTGCTGGAAAGCAGCCTGGAGTTCACGCCCGAGGGCAATCTGCAGGTGGCCACGCCGCTTTACGCGCAGGTCATGCTGGAATCCCGCGCCGGCCTGCGCAAGTATTTCCGCATCGAGGAAATCAATCCACCGCTGCCCGACGGCGCGCCGGTGCCCACGGAGCAAGGCAAGACCTTGCTGGGCATGCCCGAGATGCCGCGCCCGCCCGAATGGCCGCGTTCGAATGGCCTGCCCATTTTCTACGACAGCGTGTACCGCAACGATCCCGTGCGCGTGGTGGCGGTGGTGCGTGACCTGTACTACCAGGGCATGCACCGGCAGGTGCTGGTGATGGTGGCGGAAAGCACGGGCAAGCGCATCGAGGCCGAGAGCAACGCGCAGCGCCAGGAAATCCTGCGCGATGCGCGCATGCTGGCGCTGGTGGCGCTGCTGGTCTGGTGGGGCGTGTCCTGGGCGCTCAAGCCGCTGCGCCGGCTGCGCGCCGACATCCGCGGCCGCCGTCCGGATGACCTGACGCCGCTGGACGCGGCGCGCGTGCCGAGCGAAGTGGCGCCGCTGGTCGATGCCGTCAATCATCACATCGCGCGCTATCGGCGGGTGCTGGACGAGCAGTCGCAGTTCCTGGCCGACGCCTCTCACCAGCTGCGCACGCCGCTGGCGATCATGCTGACCCAGGCGCAATACGCGCTGCGCGAGCGCGATCCGGCGCGCGCGCAGGAAGGCCTGCGGGCCATTGTGGGCCAGCTGGGGCGCACGCGCCGCCTGACGGAACAGCTGCTGTCGTTGGCGCACGCCAACCAGGCCGAGTCGCTGCCGCGTCAGTTGCTGGACATGAACGACGTATCGCGTGAAGTGGTGCTGAAGTATCTGCCGCTGGCGCACGAAAAGCAGCAGGATCTGGGCTGGAGCTGCGCCGAAGCCGAGGACGGCGTGGATACGTCGTTGCCTGTGTCCGGCAGCGAGGCCGAGCTGCACGAGGCCCTGTCCAACCTGGTTCACAACGCGATCCACTACGCGCCTGCCGGCGCGCGCATCACGGTCTCGGTCGGCAGGGCTGACGGACGCGTCGAAGTCGCAGTGTCCGACAATGGGCCGGGGCTGGATCCGGAGCTGCGCGCGCGCGCCTTCGCGCGCTTCGAGCGTGTCGGCACGGACCGGCCGGAGGCCGCATCGTCGGGTTCGGGCCTGGGCCTGGCGATCGCGCGGGCCTATGCGCGCCGCAACGACGGCGACATCGAGCTGCGCGATGGAGAACCCAATGGCCAGGGAGGCGTCGGCCTGGCATCGGTGCTGTGGCTGCCGCTGGCGCCGACGGTGTCGCCGTACCCCCGCACCGTAGAGATCGAACTCAAGGGCGATCAGTAGTCTCCTCCTGCTTTTTTCCTTCAGCTTTCAATGGGCTGGCTTCCGTGCTCAGGGATTACCCCTGGATTCAGGGGCGCGACAGCGCAGGGAAAGCGGATTCGCAGCTTGCTTGCGTAACCTGACTTCCAGCCTGCAGCAATGGGCTGGGCGCCGCGCATTCCGGGCGGCGTCTCAAGGACCGGCACGGGTCCTGCTTGAGGAGGATGGAAGTGCAGAAAACAATCAACAGAAAAGACTATTACGGCGGCGCCCTGATGGTCTTGATCGGACTGGGGGCGATCTACGGCGGCAGTGACTATCACATCGGCACGCTGAGCCACATGGGTCCGGGATTTTTTCCCGCCGCGTTGGGTGGCCTGCTCGCACTGACGGGCGTGCTGATCGCCGTATCCGCGCGTTCTGGCCAGGCTTCGGAGCCTGCGCCGGGCGAAGCCCACAGTCATAGCCTGCCCGACTTGCGCGGCAGCGTCTGCATCCTGCTGGGCATCTTGGCGTTCCTGGGCCTGGGCCACTACGGCGGCCTGCTGCCGGCGACCTTCGCCATCGTCTTCATTTCCGCGCTGGGCGACCGCAACAACACGGTCAAGCAGGCCCTGGTGCTCGCGTTGGGCATGTCCGTGGTCGCGGTCGTGGTCTTCTGGTGGGCGCTGCAACTGCAGCTGCCGCTCTTTCGCTGGGGTTGACGCGCCATGATCTCGCAATCCTTGATGGATCTCTGGTACGGCTTCGGCGTCGCCTTCCAGTGGCACAACCTGATGTGGTCGTTCTTCGGCGTGCTGGTGGGCAACCTCATCGGTGTGCTGCCCGGCATGGGTGCCCTGTCGGCGATCTCGATCCTGCTGCCGCTCACCTATGTGATGCAGCCGGTGCCGGCCATCCTGATGCTGGCCGGCATCTTCTACGGTTCGCAGTATGGCGGCGCCATCGGCGCGATCCTGCTGAACCTGCCTTCGCACCCGCCGCACGCGGTCACCTGCCTGGACGGTTATCCACTGACCAAGCAGGGCAAGGGCGGCACCGCGCTGGGCATCACCATGATCTGCTCGTTCTTCGCGGCGTCGGTGGGCATCATCGTCATGATCTTCGCCTCGCCGCTGTTAGTGGAGGTGGCGTTCAAGTTCGGGCCGACGGAGATCTTCTCCATCATGCTGCTGGGCCTGCTGGCTGGCGCCACGATGTCCCGAGGTTCGCCGCTGAAGGGCGTGGCGATGACGCTGTTCGGCCTGATGTGCGGCGTGGTCGGCACCGATGTGAACACCGGCACTATCCGCTTCTCGTTCGGCCTGCTGGACCTGTCTGACGGCCTGGAGCTGGTGGCGATCTCGATGGGCCTGTTCGGCGTGGCCGACTTCCTGATGAGCGTGAACCGCATGACCATCATCGGCAGCGGCGCCAAGCTGCGCCTGCGCGACATGCGGCCCAGCAAGCAAGAGCTCAAGACCGCATTCATGCCGATGGTGCGCGGCACGCTGGTCGGCACGCTGTTCGGCGCCATGCCGGGCACCGGCCCCACCATCACCACCTTCGTGGCCTATGCGCTGGAGCGCAAGATCTCCAAGACGCCAGAGAAATTCGGTACCGGCATGATCGCGGGCGTGGCCTCGCCCGAGGCGTCCTCGCACTCCAAGACGCAGGTGGATTTCATCCCCACCATGAGCCTGGGCATCCCCGGCGACGCGGTCATGGCGCTGATCCTGGGCGCGCTGCTGATCCAGGGCATCCAGCCCGGTCCACAGCTCATCACCGAGCATCCGGACATCTTCTGGGGGCTGATCGCCAGCTTCTGGGTCGGCAACGTGCTGCTGATGGTGTTGAACGTGCCGTTGATCGGCGTCTGGGTGAAACTGCTGCAGGTGCCTTACCGTTATCTGTTCCCGTCGGCCCTGTTCTTCATCGCGGTGGGCGTATTCAGCACTCAGAACAGCCTGTTCCAGATCTGGGAAGTGCTGGCGTTCGGGGTGATTGGCGCCGTGCTGATGACGCTGGAGTTCTCGGTGGCGCCCATCCTGCTGGGCTTCGTGCTCGGCCCGATGGTGGAAGAGAACTTCCGGCGCGCGCTGCTGCTGTCGCGCGGCGACCTGATGGTGTTCGTCCAGCGGCCGATCAGTGTCTGGTTCATCGGCGCCAGCGCCTTGCTGATCCTGCTGCAGGTCTGGGCCTTCCTGCGTCGTGGCAAGGCCAAGGACAAGCCCGAAGTCGCGTCCGCGGCCTGAAGCGGTTCGAGGCGGCTGGGAAGACGGCCCGGCGGATTGTTCCGCCGGGCCGTTTGATTTGTGCCGCGCCTTGCCGCATGCTTGCGCTTTCCCCCGTTGCTTAGCGCTGGACGATCCTTCATGCATATTCTCTTCGCTTGTCCGCTCCATGATCCCGATGCCTGGGTGCCGCGCCTGCAGGCTGCCATGCCCGGTTGCCGCATTTCCGTGTGGGACCCGGAAGGCCCGCCTTCCGGCGCCGAGGCCGCCCTGGTATGGCGTCCGCCAGCCGAGTTGTTCGCGCATGAACAGGGCATCCGGACGCTGTTCAACCTGGGCGCCGGCGTGGACGCGCTGCTCAAGATGAAAGAGATTCCGCCGCAAATCAGCATTGTGCGGCTGGAAGATGCCGGCATGTCGGTGCAGATGGCGGAGTACGCGCTGTATGCGTTGCTGCGCGTGTCGCGTGATTTCCAGGCCTTCGACGAAGCTCAGGCGCGCCAGCATTGGGATACGCGCGAAGGCACGCGCCCGGCCGATTGGCCAGTGGGCGTGCTGGGACTGGGTCAGGTGGGCGCGCGCGTGGCGCAGACCTTGGCCGGGTTCGGCTATCCAGTGGCCGGCTGGTCGCGCACGCCCAGGGATCTGCCCGGCGTGCAATCCTACGCTGGCGAGCAGGCCTTGCCGGCGTTCCTGGCTCGCACCCGCTTCCTGGTGAACGTGCTGCCGCTGACGCCGGATACCGTGGGTATTCTCAACCGCGATACCTTGTCGCAACTGTTGCCGGACGCGCACCTGGTCAACGTCGGCCGCGGCGACCACCTGGTCGAGGAAGACTTGGTCGAGATGCTGGAAGAGGGCGAGATCGCCGGCGCCACGCTGGACGTGTTCCGCACCGAACCCTTGCCGAAGGACCATCCTTTCTGGCGCGATCCCCGTGTTCATGTGACGCCGCACATCGCCGCGCGCACGTTGCGCGACGAGAGCATCGCCCAGATCGCGGCCAAGGTCGCGCAACTGATGCGTGGCGAGCCGATCAGCGGCGTGGTGGAGCGCAATCGCGGCTATTGATCGCCCACCCTCGAAGCGCCTTTGGCACTTCCCCCTCAAGAGGGTATGCCTGCGGACCGGCAGGGCCGGATCCGCGCTATCCCGATGACGCGGCGCCCGCGTCAGGCGACAGGCCCGGTTTTCTTACGCTGCCGCCACTGCTGGCGACGGCGCGCGTTCCAGCCGTTGGTAGGTGGCGGGGATGCGTTGCGACAGAAAGTCCAGCAGCGTGCGCACGGCGGGCATCATCCCGCGCCGCGAGGGGTAGATGCAGTGCACGATGCCTTCGGGGGACTGCCATTGCGGCAGCACGGGCACCAGCTGGCCGCGGCGCAGCTCCTCTTGCGTGGCGATGGACGGCAGCAGCGCGATGCCACGCCCGCGCACCGCGGCCTCGACCAGCACGATGAAGTCGTTGCAGGACAGCTGGGGCTTGAGCTCGATGTGGACCTCTTCGCCCTTATCGTTGCGCAGCGGCCAGCGCACCTCGTGCTGCGGGTCGCTGAAGCTCAGCGTGGTGTGGGCGGCCAGGTCCTGGGGCGTGTCCGGCGCGCCGTGACGTTGCAGGTAGCCCGGGCTGGCGACCAGCGTGCCGCGCGCGGTGCCCAGGTGGCGCACCACCAGTTCGGCGTCCGTGTCGAGCTTGGTGCGGACCCGCAGCGCGAGGTCCACCCCTTCGCTGATCAGGTCGACGCGCCGGTTGGACACCAGCAGTTGCACCGAGATCGCGGGCCAGGCATCCAGGAATTCTGGCAGCAGCGGCGCCAGGATGTCCTGGGCGATGGACACGGGACAACTCACGACCACCGGCCCGGCGGGCTCGGATTGCAGCTGACGCATGGCGTCGTCGGCGGCGCGCGCTGACGCGGCCATTTCCTTGCAGTAATGCAGATAGCGCTCCCCCGCCGCCGTCAGGCGCAGCCGCCGCGTGGTCCGCTGCAGCAGGCGCACGCCCAGGCTTTCCTCCAGGTGTGAAATGCGCCGCGACAGGCGCGACTTGGGAATGTCCAGCGCCCTGGCCGCGGCGCTGAAACCGCCCTGCTCGACGACTTGGGAAAAGTAGTACAGGTCATTGAGATCTTGCATGATTGTTCTAGCTTTGGAACGAACAGTTCATGTTAACCGGGTTTATGTTGCTAATAATGCCCGCTACAGTGAGGCCATGTGTTCGGGATCTGCCACCGCCCGCCGGGCGGCGAGCCAGACCGGCCCGGGCCCCGCGCCTTGGGGCCTGGCGCTTGCAGACCCTGGCGACCCGCGGCATGGCGGGGCAATTACGGAGATATTTGCAATGAAAACCCTGGTGATTCTTTCCTCGATTCTCGGCGACCGTTCCAAGAGCCGGCAATTGGCCGACCACATGGTCGCCCGCATCAAGCAGGCGGATCCGAGCGCATCCATCACGCTGCGCGACATCGGCGCCGAACCCATTCCCTACTTCGACGGCGCCACCGCCGGCGCGCTGTTCACGCCCGCCGAAGCCCGCAGCCTGGAGCAGCAGCGCATCGTTGAGCTGAGCGACACGTTGGTGGCGGAACTGATGGCCGCGGATCGCATCGTGTTCGCCGTGCCTGTGTACAACTTCAATTTGCCGGCGCAGTTCAAAAGCTACCTGGACTACCTGGCCCGTGCTGGCGTCACGTTCCGTTATACGCCGGAAGGCGTGCCCGAAGGGCTGGTCAAGGGTAAGCAGGTGTTTGTGCTGACTTCCCGAGGCGGCAAGGCCGAAGGCACGCCGGCCGATACGATGACGCCCTATCTGCGCCAGATGCTGGCCTTCATGGGGATGACGGATGTTACGTTTATCGCGGCTGAAGGCTTGGCGATGGGCGAGCTGGCCGCGATGGAAGGGCTGGCCCTGGCCAAGCAGCGGATCGACGAGTCGATGCCGGGCGCGGTCCAGCCCGCCTTGCAGGCGGCTTGAGCGATGTCCGTCATGAAGCGTGCTGCCGGGTCCACGGGGCGTTCTTCCAGGTGCGATCGGCAATGAAAAAAGCGGGCCGCAGGCCCGCTTTCGCATGGACGCAGACGCGGCGCGGCGTCAGTCGCGCAGGCGCTTGATCAGGCTGGACGTATCCCAGCGGCCGCCGCCCATTTTCTGCACATCGCCGTAGAACTGGTCCACCAGCGCGGTCAAGGGCAACCGGGCGCCGTTGTTGCGCGCTTCGGCCAGTACCAGGCCCAGGTCCTTGCGCATCCAGTCCACCGCGAAGCCGAAGTCGAATTTATCGTCGACCATGGTGCCGCCACGGTTTTCCATCTGCCAGCTTTGCGCCGCGCCCTTGCTGATGACGTCCAGCACCAGCTTCATGTCGAGGTCGGCCGCCTGGCCGAAAGCCACGGCTTCCGACAGGCCCTGCACGATGCCTGCGATGCAGATCTGGTTGACCATCTTGGCAAGCTGTCCGGCGCCGGGGGCGCCCACCAGCGTGACGGCGCGCCCGAAGGCCTGGGCCACCGGCTTGATGGCGTCGAAGACCGCCTGCTCGCCGCCGCACATGATGGTCAGCGCGCCATTCACGGCGCCGGCCTGGCCGCCGGAAACCGGCGCGTCGATGAAGTTCAGTCCCAGTTCCTTGGCTTGCACGTACAGCTCGCGGGCCACGTCCGCCGAGGCGGTGGTGTGGTCGACGAAGACCGCGCCCGGCGCCATGCCGGCGAACGCGCCGTCCGGGCCCAACACCACGCTGCGCAGGTCGTCGTCGTTGCCGACGCAGGCGAACACGATCTGGGCGCCCGCGACTGCTTCGCGCGGCGTGGCGGCATGGCGGCCGCCGAATTCGGAGGCCCAGGCCTGCGCCTTGGCGGGCGTGCGGTTATAGACGGTGACGTGGTGGCCGGCGCGCGCCAGATGGCCGGCCATGGGCAGGCCCATGACGCCCAGGCCGAGGAATGCGACTTTCTGAGCCACGACCGCGTCGTAGCTCTTGGTACCGATCGATGCCATGCAGGGGACTCCGGTTGTTTTCAACCGCAACGTTACCGCAATAGCGGGGCAATCAAAAGCCGGCGGCCAGCCCGTCGCGCCGGCTGTCGCTGGCGCTGACATAACCGTCCACGGCCGGGTCGCCCAGACGCCAGATGAACTGGCCGGAGCCGAAGTCCATGTAAGGGTCGTCCAATCCTTCCAGGACATGGCCGCGCGCGCGCAGCCCTTCGGCCATGCTCGCGCCCAGGGCGGGCTCGACGTCCACGGTCAGACCGCTGTTCCATTTCCAGCGGGGCGCATCGCAGGCCGCCTGCGGCTGCTGGCCGTAGTCCAGCATGCGCACCAGGGTCTGCAACTGTCCCTGGGGTTGCATGTTGCCGCCCATGACGCCGAAGCTCATCACCGGCGCGCCGTCGCGCATCAGAAAGCCCGGGATGATGGTGTGGAAGGGCCGCTTGCCGCCGGCCACCACATTGGGATGCTCGGGGTCCAGGCCGAAACAGTAGCCGCGGTTCTGCAGGCTGACGCCGGTGCCCGGCACGACCACGCCCGAGCCGAAGCCCATGTAATTGGACTGGATGAAGCTCACCATCATGCCGCTGCGATCGGCGGCGGTGAGGTAGACCGTGCCGCCCTGGGGCGAATGGCCCGTGCCGTAGGCTTGGGCGATATTCGGATCGATGAGCCGCGCTCGCGAGGCCAGGTAGTCCGCCTGCAGCATCTGTTCAGGCGGCACCTGCATGTGCCGTGCGTCGGCCACGTGGGCGTAGACGTCGGCGAAGGCCAGCTTCATGGCCTCGATCATCAGGTGCTGCGTTTCCGGATGATCGATGGGGCGCGCGGCCAGGTCGAAATGCTGCAGGATGCCAAGCGCGATCAACGCCGCGATGCCTTGCCCGTTCGGAGGAATCTGGTGCAACGTGTGGCCGCGATAGGCCTGGCTGATGGGCGTAACCCATTCCGGCGCGTAGTCCCGCAGGTCCGCCAGGGTCAGCGCGGCCTCGTGCGCCTGCGCGTGGGCCACGAGTTTGTGGGCGGTCTCTCCCTCATAGAAATCCCGGCCCGCGCTGGCGGCGATGCGGCGCAGGGTCGCCGCGGCGCCTTGCAGCACGAAGTGCTCGCCGACCTGGGGAGCGCGACCGCGCGGCATGAAGTGCGCGGCAAAGCCGGGCTGGGGCTGCAGGATGTCGGCCTGCGCAGCCCATTTGCGTTGCACGACGGGTGTTACGGCATAGCCGCGCTCGGCATATTCGATGGCTGGCGCCAGCACGTCGCCGAAGGACAGCTTGCCCAGCTTGTCATGCAGCGCAGCCCAGCCGGCCACACAGCCCGGCACGGTCACGCTGTCCCAGCCCCGCATCGGAATCGCGCCCTGGTGCTTGCGGCGGAAGTAATCCAGGTTCCACGCGCCCGGCGCCGGGCCGGATGCATTCAGGCCATGCAACCGGGAACCGTCCCAGACGATGGCAAAGCAATCCGACCCTAGCCCGTTGCTGACAGGCTCGACGATGGCCAGCGTCGCGGCCGCGGCGATGGCGGCGTCCACCGCATTGCCGCCACTGGCCAGGACACGCAGCCCGGCCTGGGCGGCCAGGGGTTGCGAGGTGGCGACGACATTGCGGGCGAACACCGGAATCCGCGTGGTGGGATAGGGGTTGTTCCAGTCGAAATTCATGTCGAACGATCGCGTGGGGTAAACCCGTAGCTTAACGTAGAAGAAAACGGTTCTACGACAGTTTGTAGTTTGTTGTAGTTCTTGGTTGCTTTTAAAGGGTCAAATTTCGACGAAAAAAAAGCCCCCGGACGGGCCGGGGGCTCTTGTGCACAAGGACCGCCGCGAGGCGGCAGCGTCCTGCGTCAGTCTTCTTCGACGAACGTCTGTTCGCGCTTCTTGCGGATCGCGGGCAGGGCGACCAGGATCACCAGGAAGACCGCGATCGCCAGCAGCGAGGCCGACAGGGGGCGCGTGATGAAGGTGGTGAAGTCGCCGCGCGACAGCAGCAGGGCGCGGCGGAAGTTCTCTTCCATCATCGGGCCCAGCACCAGGCCGAGCAGCAGCGGCGCGCCTTCGCACTTCAACTTCGACCAGACGTAGCCCACGATGCCGAACATGGCGGTGGTGAACACGTCGAACGGGTTGTAGTTGAGGGAGTAGACGCCGATCGTGCAGAACACCAGGATGGCGGGGAACAGGATGCGGTAAGGCACCTTCAGCAGCTTGACCCACAGGCCGATCAGCGGCAGGTTCAGCACCACCAGCATCAGGTTGCCGATCCACATGGAGGCGATCAGGCCCCAGAACAGCTGCGGGTGGCTGGTCATGACCTGCGGACCCGGCTGGATGTTGTGAATCGTCATCGCGCCGACCATCAGCGCCATCACGGCGTTACCGGGGATGCCCAGCGTCAGCAGCGGGATGAACGAGGTCTGAGCGGCGGCATTGTTGGCCGATTCCGGGCCGGCCAGGCCGGCCGGATGGCCCTTGCCGAAGCGTTCCGGATTGCGCGAGATCTTCTTTTCCAGCGTGTACGACGCGAACGACGACAGCACGGCGCCACCGCCCGGCAGGATGCCCAGCGCAGAGCCCAGGGCCGTGCCGCGGAGCACCGCGGGATACGATTCCTTGAACTCCTGCTTGTTGGGGTACAGCGAGCCGATCTTGTCGGTGATGTCGACGCGGTTTTCCTTCTGCTCGAGGTTGGTCATGATTTCGGCGAAGCCGAACACGCCCATGGCCACGATGGCGAAGTCGATGCCGTCCTGCAGTTCCGGCACGCCGAAGTCGAAGCGGGCCACGCCCGAGTTGACGTCGGTGCCGACCATGCCCAGCAACAGGCCCAGGATGATCATGGCGATGGCCTTGGGCAGCGAGCCCGAGGCCAACACCACGGCGCCCACCAGGCCCAGGCACATCAGCGAGAAGTATTCGGCGGGACCGAACTTGAAGGCGACTTCGGCCAGCGGGGGCGCGAAGGCGGCCAGCAGCAGCGTGGCCACGCAGCCGGCGAAGAACGAACCCAGGGCGGCGATCGCCAGGGCGGCGCCGGCGCGGCCGTTACGGGCCATCTGGTGTCCGTCCAGCACGGTCACCACCGCGGAGGTTTCCCCAGGCAGCGCCACCAGGATGGCCGTGGTGGATCCGCCGTACTGGGCGCCGTAGTAAATGCCGGCCAGCATGATCAGGCCGGCCACCGGTGGCAGCACGTAGGTGATCGGCAGCAGCATTGCGATGGTCGGGACCGGGCCGATGCCCGGCAACACGCCGATCAGGGTGCCCAGGACGCAGCCCAGCAGCGCGTACAGCAGGTTCTCGGGCGTGAACGCGACCGTGAAACCCAGCATCAGGTTGTCAAACAATTCCATGGCCGTTAGCTCCTCAATTCATACCCAGAAACGACGGCCACAGCGGGAAAATCAGCCCCAGCCCCTTGATGAACGCCAAGTAGGTGAAGACCACCAGGAAGATGCCATTGGCGACGGCGACCTTCAGGCTGAATTCATGGCTGGCCAGGCTGCTGATGATGACCAGGATGAAGACGGAGATGTACACGCCCAGGAGCTTGAGCACCAGGCCGTACACGACGACCGAGCCCACCACGAGGAACACGATGCGCCAGTCGAATTTGTCGACATGCGTTTCCTCGGCTTTCTTGGACAGCGCGCCGAGCAACACCACGGCGCCCAACAACGCCAGCACGATGCCGAGCCAGAAAGGAAAATACCCTGGGCCCATGCGGGCGGCAGTACCCATTTGGTAGCTGCTGGCCTGCCAGGCGAATCCCAGCCCGAGGATGATGAACATCACCCCCGACCAGAAATCCTGTCGATTGCGTAGCTGCATGATGTGGTTGGCTCCTGTTTACAGCATGTAGAAAAAAGCTTGTGGTCTGTCGGGTCGCCGAAAGGCAAGTGACAGGCACAAAAAAGGCACTCCGGCGTGCCATTAGTTATGTATTGAAAGCTTGGGAGTGCCTTCTTGAAAGGGCGAATGGTAATTGACGCCCGGCACGATGCAAACCCTGTAAGCTAGGTGAAAGCCTGGGGTTTTCCCTAAAATTGGGGAACTCCTGATCCCGAGATGTAACCGCTCAGGAGGTTTGTGGGCTGATTGAAAGCAAAGTGAAAGTTTATAGAAAGAAATGCGAAAGCAGACGATCGGAAGGATGGCGGCTTTCGCATGCGAGGGACTTTCCTGGCTGGCCGGGAATCGGTTAACGTGCCGGCCGCTCGCTTCATGCCTATGAATCGCAGCCCCTGATTTCCTACTGAATATTGCTGGGTTTCTCACCTTGCGTGTAGTGGCCCGGATCACCCCTGGATGGTTTACGATAGCGCCCATGCTGCAAGACCTAGACCAACTCGCTGCCCGTATCGGGCAACTGGTGCAACGCACCCGGCACCTGCACTCCGAGCGCGACGCGCTGCGCCTGCGCCTGAACGACGCCGAAGCCGAGCAACGCGCGCTCAAGCAGCGCGCCGCCGAACGCGAGGCTGAAATCGTTGCCCTGCAGGCCAAGCTGCAGGACCACGACGGAGAAGTTTCCTCGATGCTGGCCGAGGCCCAGCGCGCGGAAACCGCCCTGCGCGAACAGCTGGCCCGCGAAACGTCCGAGCGCCAGGCGCTCGAAGCGCGCTTCACGGCCCGCGAAGCGGAACTGCAGGGCAACCTGCAAAACCGCGACACCGAATTGCAGCGCTTGCGCGTCGCGGCCGTGGCCGCGCGCGAGCGCATCGACGCCGTGCTGGCCCGTCTGCCGGGCGCGCCGGCTGGGGAGCAACACTGATGGAACGCGTAGACGTAACCATATTGGGGCGCGACTATTCCCTGGCGTGCTCGTCCGAGGAAAAACCCACGCTGGTCGCGGCGGTTCGCCATGTCGACCAGCTCATGCTGCGCATCCAGGGCACGGGCAAGGTTTCCAGCAACGAACGCATCGCTGTCATGGCCGCGCTGCAGATCGCTGGCGAGCTGCTGGCCATGAAAGCGCCCGACGGTCCGCTGGGCGGTTTGGCGGTCGGCGACTTCAAGCGTAGAATCGAGGACATGAACGCGACGCTGGACGACGCCCTCTCGGGCCAGGAAAAGCTGCTCTGACGTTCTAGTACCGGCACTTGGTGCCGTCTGTTTTTTCAGTTTGTCCCTGCCGTGCTCGTGACCTGGCCATACATTCTCTGAACCTATGTCTTATGGCATATTGGTTGCGGGAGTGCGGAGCAGGTGTGATTGTCTCTCGTAGACGAACCCGAAGCTCCTCGGAACGCGACCACCTTGAACCTCAGGGTTCGAGATGCCGGCCTAGACGGCACAGGCGGGGCATCTATCCCAGCGGGCCTGCCATGAGCGCAGGTCCGCCTCGGGTGCCTCCCATCGTCCTCCCTCCTAGGACCAGTTCATGCTCAAAAACACCGTTACTACGCTGACCAGGCTCAGCGCGGCATGCGCCGCCGTGGCCGCCATTTCCGTGGCGCAGCCCGTCTTCGCTCAAACGCAGGCTCCGGCCGCGTCGCCGGCGCCCGCCGAGGCCGCCGCCAACCGCTCGCCCGAACTGAGCCTGCAAGCCACCGCGTCATCCGAAGTCAAGCAGGACACGGTGCGTATCGCGCTGGCTGCCGAGGTGGAGGGGGCGGACCAGCCGGCTACGGGCAAGAAGCTCAGTGCGCTGCTGGACGACGTGGTCAAGCGGGCGCGCGACACCAAGGGCGTCGAAGTGCGCACGGGTAATTACAACGTCTGGCCCAATACCGGCAGCAAGGGCAAGATCGCCGGCTGGCGCGGGCAGGGCGAAGTAATCCTGGAGTCCAAGGATTTCGAGGCCGCCGCCGCGCTGGCGTCGAAGCTGTCGGACAAGACCGCGATCTCCAGCATCAGTTTCTCGTTGTCGCGCGCTGCGCGTGAGGCCGAGGAGCGCAAGCTGCTCAAGGAAGCGGCGCAAGCCTTCAAGGACCGGGCGCTGGCCGCCGCCAACGCTTTTGGATTTTCGGGCTACCGCCTGAGCAAGCTTGAGCTTGGCGGCTCCGGCGGCCCTGGCCCGATGCCGCGCATGATGGCGATGGCCAAGGACGCCGGGGGCGGCGCCGCCTACAGCGCGGACGTTCCCCTGGAATCCGGTGAAGTGACGGTCAGCGTCGCCGTCAACGGGACGATCGTTTTGCAGTAAGGCTGAACAGGATGGCGCCCAGCGCCACCATCGGCAGGGACAGCCACTGTCCCATGCTCAGTCCGCCCGCGAGCAGGCCCAGGAAGTTGTCCGGCTCGCGGGTGAATTCCACCAGGAAGCGGAACGTTCCGTAGCCGATCAGGAAGACCGCGCTCACCTGTCCCAGGGGCCGCGGCTTGCTGGAAAACCACCACATCAGTGCAAACAGCACGATGCCTTCCAGGCCCAGTTCATAGAGCTGGGACGGATGGCGCGCCAGGCCGTCGCCGCTTTGCGGGAACACCATGGCCCAGGGCACGTCGCTCGGCCGGCCCCAGAGTTCTCCGTTGATGAAGTTCCCCAGGCGGCCGAATCCCAGGCCCAGCGGAATCATCGGGGCGATGAAATCGCTGATGGCGAAGAAGGGCAGGCCCTTCTTGCGGGCGAACAGGAACATCACCAGGATCACGCCGATCAGGCCGCCGTGGAAGGACATGCCGCCTTCCCACAGATACAGCACTTCCAGCGGGTGCGACAGGTAGTACGACGGCTTGTAGAACAGCACATATCCCAGCCGGCCGCCCAGCACCACGCCCAGCACGCTGTAGAAGATCACGTCTTCGAGGTCGCGGGTGGTCAGCGTCGTGGTGTGGCCGCTCTGGATGCGGCGCCGACCCAGCAGGTAGACCAGGGCGAAGCCCACCAGATACATCAGGCCGTACCAGTGGATGGCGACGGGGCCGATCCGCAAGGCAACGGGATCGAATTCGGGATATTGCAGCATGTTCCGCCCGGCAGAATGAAGTTGAATGATAATAACCGGCGAGCCTGCAGCACGGCGTGCCCGCGCGGGTCCGCCCTTATCCGGCTTTGCCGCCGCGCGCCGTGGCGGTCGTCAGGAGACCAGACCATGCCGAACAACGAACGTTCCCGCCATATCACTCATGGCGTCGCGCGGGCGCCCAACCGCGCCATGTATTACGCGCTGGGCTACCAGGAAGCCGACTTCGACAATCCCATGATCGGGGTCGCCAACGGCCATTCCACCATCACGCCGTGCAATAGCGGTCTGCAACGGCTGGCCGACGCCGCCATCGACGCCATCCGTCGGGCGAAGGCGAATCCGCAGGTGTTCGGCACGCCGACCATCTCGGACGGCATGTCCATGGGCACCGAGGGCATGAAGTATTCGCTGGTGTCGCGCGAAGTCATCGCGGACTGTATCGAGACCGCGGCCCAGGGCCAGTGGATGGATGGCGTGGTCGTCATCGGCGGCTGCGACAAGAACATGCCCGGCGGCATGATCGCGCTGGCGCGCATGAACGTGCCCGGCATCTACGTCTATGGTGGCACCATCAAGCCGGGCCGCTACCAGGGCAAGGACCTGACCATCGTTTCCGTGTTCGAGGCAGTGGGCGAGTACACCATGGGCCGCATGGACGAGACCGATTTCAAGCAGATCGAGAAATGCGCCATTCCGGGCTCCGGTTCCTGTGGCGGCATGTACACGGCCAACACCATGAGCTCGGCCTTCGAGGCCATGGGCATGAGTCTGCCTTACTCCAGCACCATGGCCAACGAGGACGAGGAAAAGGTCGTCTCGGCGGCGGAGTCGGCGCGCGTGCTGGTGGATGCCGTCAGGCGCGGGCTGCGGCCGCGCGACATCATCACCCGCGAATCCATCGAAAACGCCGTGTCGGTCATCATGGCCACGGGCGGTTCCACCAATGCCGTGCTGCATTTCCTGGCCATTGCCCATGCGGCTGAAGTGCCATGGACTATCGATGACTTCGAGCGCATCCGCCAGCGCGTGCCGGTGCTGTGCGACCTGAAACCTTCCGGACGTTACGTCGCGACGGATCTGCACCGCGCCGGCGGCATTCCGCAGGTCATGAAGCTGTTGTTGAATGCGGGCCTGCTACATGGCGATTGCATCACCATCACCGGCAAGACCATCGCCGAAACACTGGTGGATGTGCCCGACGCGCCGCGCGCCGACCAGGACGTCATCATGCCGCTGGACCGCGCGCTCTATCCGCAGGGCCACCTCGCCATCCTGAAGGGCAATCTGTCGCCGGAAGGCTGCGTGGCCAAGATCACCGGCCTGAAGAACCCGGTCATCACCGGGCCGGCCCGCGTGTTCGACTCCGAGGACGATGCCATGGAGGCCATCATGGCCCGCAGGATTCAGCATGGCGACGTGGTGGTGATTCGCTATGAAGGCCCCAAGGGCGGCCCGGGGATGCGCGAGATGCTGGCGCCAACGTCGGCGTTGGTCGGGCAGGGGCTGGGCGAGACCGTCGGCCTGATCACCGACGGTCGTTTTTCCGGCGGCACCTGGGGCATGGTGGTCGGGCACGTCGCGCCGGAAGCCTTCGTCGGCGGCCCGATCGCGCTGATCCGCGAGGGCGATTCGGTTACCATCGATGCCCATCAGCTGCTGCTGCAGCTCAATGTCAGCGACGAGGAAATGGCGGCCCGTCGCCAGGCCTGGGTCCAGCCCAAGCCGCGTTATACACGCGGTGTGCTTGCCAAGTTCGGCAAGCTCGCCAGCACCGCGAGCCGTGGGGCAGTAACCGATGCATTTGAAGCGTAGTTTGATGGCCGCCGTGATCGGCGTGCTGGGCGCGGCCGCCGCGGCGCAGGCGCAGACCACCGGATTGGACCTGGCCAAGAGCAAGGCCTGTATGGCTTGCCACCAGGTCGAGGCCAAGCGCGTCGGTCCGCCTTTGAAGAGCGTGGCCGAGCGCTATGCCGGCCAGGGCGATGCCATGGTGGATTATCTGGCTGGCAAGATCCGGGGCGGCGGTCGCGGCGCCTGGGGAGCCGTGCCCATGCCGGCCCAGACGCAGGTCAGCGCCGAAGATGCGCGCCAGCTGGCCGAATGGATCTTGTCGCTGGCGCCCGCCAAGCAGTAGTCTCTATTCATCTATTCGCCCGGTCGTGTGACGGCCGGGCCGGGCGGTCTGCCCGTTTTTCCTATGGAAGGAGCCGTCATGGCAGAACAAGCATCTCCTGGAAAGGAAGTCGCCGTCCTAGGTGGCGGTTGCTTTTGGTGCGTCGAGGCGGTACTGACCGACCTGCGCGGGGTTGTCAGCGTGCTGCCGGGCTATAGCGGCGGCCACGTTGACCAGCCATCTTATGAGCAGGTCTGCGGCAAGGATACCGGCCATATCGAAGTGGCACGCGTCGAATTCGATCCGGCAGTGCTGTCTTATGGCGATCTGCTGCGCGTCTTTTTTGCCACGCATGATCCCACCACGCCGGGTCGTCAGGGCAACGATGTCGGTCCGCAATACGAGTCCGCGATTTTCTGGCAGAACGAAACCCAGCGCGAACAGGCCCAGGCCGTCATCGCCGAGGTCGATGCGCAGAAAATCTATGATGCGCCCATCGTGACCAAGCTGTTGGCGCCGGCGACGTTCTGGCCGGCCGAGGACTACCATCGCAACTATTTTGAGCTGCATCCGGAACAGGGCTATTGCCAGTTCGTCATCGCGCCGAAGGTGGCGAAGTTCCGCAAGCAATTCCAGGATCGCCTGCAGCGCTGAGCCGATGGGCCCGCCGGTTCCGCATCCGGCGAAAAAAAACCTCGCCGCTTGGCGAGGTTTCAAGGCCGGCGCTACCGCCCGAGCGGCGGCGCCGACAGGGGAAGAGCGGGTGCTTATTCCACCGTTTTCAGTACGCCGCGGCGCATCTGGTCCAGTTCGATCGATTCGAACAGGGCCTTGAAGTTGCCTTCGCCGAAGCCGTCGTTGCCCTTGCGCTGGATGATTTCGAAGAAGATCGGGCCGATCTGGTTCTCGGTGAAGATCTGCAGCAGCAGGCCGCCGCCGGGGGCGCCGTCGAGCAGGATGCGGTTCTTCTGCAGGCGTGACACGTCCTCGCCGTGGTTCGGCAGGCGGCGGTCCAGCAGTTCGTAGTAGGTCTCGGGCGTATCCAGGAACACCACGCCGTTCTGGCGCAGCGCTTCGACCGTGCCGTAGATATCGTCGGTCGCCATGGCGATATGCTGGATGCCTTCGCCGCGGTACAGGTCCAGGTACTCCTGGATCTGGCCCTTCTCGTCCGTGCCTTCCTCATTGATCGGAATGCGGATATTGCCGCACGGCGAGGTCATGGCCTTGGACTTCACGCCCGTGACCTTGCCTTCGATGTCGAAATAGCGCACTTCGCGGAAGTTGAACAGGCGCTCGTAGAACTCCGACCATTCGGCCATGCGGCCCTTGTGCACGTTGTGCGTCAGGTGGTCCACCAGCGTCAGGCCCGCGCCGCGGTGGTTCAGGTCGGCCTGGGCGTTTTCTACGTCCAGCGGCACGAAGTCCACGTCATAGATGCTGATGTCGCCGATGCCCCCGTGGCCTTCCTTGCCGGCCCAACGGTCCACCAGGTAGATCAGCGAATCGCCGATGCCCTTGATGGCGGGAATGTTCAGCTCCATCGGGCCGCTGTGCGAGTCGAAGCCCCAGGCGCCCAGTTCCAGTGCGCGCTTGTAGGCCTTGGCGGCGTCCTGGACGCGGAATCCGATGGCACAGATCGACGGACCGTGCAGACGGGCGAAACGTTGCGCGAAAGAATCCGGCTCGGCATTGATCAGGAAGTTGACGCCGCCCTGGCGATACAGCGTCACGTCCTTGTGGCGGTGCTTGGCGATGGCCTTGAAGCCCAGCAGTTCAAACACCTTGCGCAGCGCGGCGGGGTCCGGCGCGGCATATTCAATGAACTCGAACCCGGCGGTGCCCATCGGGTTGTCCCAGGGTTGGAAAGCGCTGCTCATAAGTCTGCTCCCTTGCATCGTTTTGCGGACGACTTGTTCTTCAAGTCTAGGCTGGAGATTGTAGGTAGGAAAGGCAGGCAGACTATTGCAAACATGCTGCGAAAGGCAGTAGTCTCGGCAATTAAATTGCCGTACTTGGAAATTTAAGGGTTGAAAATGTCTGACAATGAACTGGATAGGACAGATATCAGGATTCTTGCCGAGTTGCAGCGCGATGGCAGGCTCAGCAACCAGGAGCTGGCAGACCGCGTTTCCCTGTCGCCCAGCCCGTGCTTGCGCCGGGTTCGGCGCCTGGAGGAGAAGGGGTTCATCAAGAAATACGTCGCGCTGATCGACGCTGGCAAAGTTGGATTGGGCCTGCTGGCCTATGTGAACATCCGGCTCAACAAGTACAGCGGGTCCAGTCACGCACCGATGAGCGACTTTGCCCGCGACGTGCAGCTCTGGCCCGAGGTGGTGGAGTGCTATGCCATGTCGGGGGACATGGACTATCTGCTGCGTATCCAGGTGGCTGACCTGGCGCATTTCTCCCGATTCGCTATGGACACGCTGATGCGGCATCCCGCCGTGGTGGACATGCGTTCCTTCTTCGCGCTACAGCAGATCAAGGAGACAACGGAACTGCGCTTGTAGGTCGGGGAAGAGCCATTGGGGGACGGTTAGCTTCTTCAGGGAATGCGTCCCGAGCCGGTGCGCGCGGCCGGCCGGCTGGGTCAGGAATGCGCTTCCTTCTATATAGAGAGGCGCCATTCACTATCTACCTATATATATAGGTAGGTACAGAGGGGGCTCTGGGCGACCCAGAGTAGGTAGTAGCAGCCTGTGATGCCGTTGGGCAGGGCGTTCGCGACAGATCCGCTGGTCAAATCAGGGATCGTCCCCCATATTTTTCATGTTTCTGCAAAAAAGGTGTCATAGCGGCGACACAGATTCAAATTCCGTGCTATAGTCTCGCTCCTTCGCAGTTCAAGCAGTTTTCTGAACCGCGAAGCCAAGCAGGACGCAACGGGTTGTTGGTTTTTCCAGCGATCTGCCGCAGCGGCAAACGAGGTTCTTCGGGACGTTGAGCGCCAGGCGGTTATTGCAAGGTTCGGTGCAAATCAGGCAGAAGCCAGTTGCACAGACTGCAAAAATTGTGTTATAGTCTTGGGCTTGGCTGGTGATGTTGATTCAGGGTTAACCCGGATGGGTGGTCTGAGCAAGATGACAAGCCAACCGAGGTGTGGCCAACCTTCGATGCGATGAAAATTGAATCGAAGCTGCGGATAGGAAGTTTGAGCGAAAGCGCAAGCGACCAAAACGCAGGTTGCAAGATAGGATGCAAATTAGGCAAAAGCCGGTTGCATAATCTGCAAAAGTTGTGTTATAGTTTCGGGCTTGGCAGTTGCCGAAAAATTAGGGAATACCCTGATGTTTCGATAGCTGCTAAGAGGAAGATCCGAAAGGGTTTTCCGGCGAGACCTGAAGGGGTCGCCGTCAAGTGGGTGAAGCGAAATTAAACGCGACGCTGACTTGACAAGCGATAAAAACTTCTTCATAATCTCGTTTCTCTGCTGCTGAGACAGCAGCGACGCGAAAGCGGGTTGAAAGACCTGATTTTTCGAAAGTCGCTGAAGTTAACGGCAGTTGAGGCGAAGTAGTACAGAATTTGGCAGTACCGCTCTTTAACAATTAAACAACCGATAAGTGTGGGCGCTTGATGCGAGTGCACAGTGATCGGGCCGGGTTTACCTGGTTTGATC